>JAFYTG010000052.1 GCA_017558945.1 Clostridia bacterium | reverse complement strand
GTCTTATTTTTGCGCTCTCACTTGTATCATTTGCAGAATTTATTGAAATAGGAGACGGATACGCCGACGACGGTGAATTTACCGTTGCAAGCTACAACGGATTAAAGTATTATAACACCGTTATAAAAAAGCACCAGGAGCTTGAAGATGCAAGCTGGTGGCTTTTAAATCAAAAGGACTCCTTAAATCTTAAAAGCTTTTCAATTTTAGGACAGATCACCTCGGGTAGCCGTAACACCTACACAAATGCTGTAACCCAAAAGGGTATGACGGTAGGAGATTTTCAGAAGCTGTTCGGAAGTGAGCCTGAATGGGAAAAGGAATTTGAAGACGCGAAAAAAGCCTTCTCTCCTTTTACAGATGAAAATATTCCGATTGGTGCTTCCCTTCTCCGCCGTGACTATTACAGCAGCGGCTTTAACAGAGACTCTTATCTTGCAAAGTATTTCCCTGTTACCTCGATTATCCCGAATGATTACGAGTACGATTATTTCAACGATTACAACTACTATACCGTTGTAACAGACAAGGATGCATCGTATATTATTTATCATCTTGAGCTTTATCCGACACTTCCCGCAATTAACTGGTTCAACACTACACTTGCGGAGCACAAGGATAAATACGCAATCGTTTATACTGCTTCAATGATTGACAACGACGGTAAGCTTTACACGATTTGGGACAGAGAGCTTGGAGCAACTCCCTCGGGAATGGCAGTAAAAACCACTTCCGAATGTGACGGAATAAACATTTACTCCTTTGACAAGCCGACCGACGGTGAGCTTACCTGGCAAAAGGCTTTCGACAAGCACGACAACATACTTGCAATAATTTCTTCTAACGTGACAAAAAGCGAAATCATTGCAAAGAAGTTTACCAATTCAAGAGGAATAGACGTTGCGGTGATAGGCGCTAACGTATCAGAGGGCTACGATAAGCTTCACGGTCCGACCTTTCTTTTGACTAAGTTCTCCGCAGACAAAAGGACTGTTACCTGCGCTTTTGCAACCTCCTTCAAGGGGATAAACACGGACAGTGTAAAAACCGTCACCTTAGACAAGATAGGTACTCTTGAGATACCCGAGGAAAGTGGCGTTCTCCCTCATATTCCTACACAGTACAACGGTGCTAATAAGGCTTATATCTTCGGTTATGAGGGCAACACCTTCCGCCCGAATGCAAATATGACGAGGGCTGAGGCTTGTACCATCTTTGCCCGACTCCTTCTCGGAACGCAGACTATTCCCGACGGATATACGACTCGCTTTGTGGACGTAAAGAAGGGCGACTGGTTCTACAACGCAATTGCATATCTTGACGAAACGGGATACTTCCTCCGTAACAAGAACACGACCTATAAGCCCAACGAGCCTATCACGCGTGCAGAGTTCGTTGACCTCGCAAACGCTACAAGCTCACTTGCTTCAAAAAAATCGGTCGTTGAATTCAAGGATGTTCCGAAGGAGCATTTCTATTACGAATCAATCGTTGCGGCGGCAGGCTCAGGTCTTGTTAACGGCTACGAGGATTCAACCTTCCGTCCCGATAACACCATAACGAGAGCTGAGGTCGTAACGGTTATTAACAGACTGTTAGGTCTTGACGTTTCTGAAAGAACTGTAAGCCTCTCACATCTCGAAAACGAATTTGTTGACATAGGCTCACACTGGGCAAGACTCAACGTTTTAATGGCTTCAAACTCAAGCGTTCACGGTGATTACTATTACAGTGCAAGTCTTAACGGCGTTGACGAAAACAGCACCTCATTTATTTTCAAAAACAAGCATTTCTCACTTACCTTAAACAAAAAAACAGGCAAGGTTACAGAGATTTTAAATCTCTATAACGGAGAGAACATCAATTCTAATTCTACAAGCCCACAATTCTTATATCTCACCGATTTTGAGGGTAAAAAGAGCTCTCCTACAAATGTTGCAAGTGACGGAAACAGACTTAAATTTACCTTCAAGGACGGTACTGAGGTATATCTTTTGGTCGACGTTCGCGATAATTTTATGTCATTTGAAATCGACTCCGAGATACCATCTACCTATAAGACGGTGACCTTTGCAAACATCCGCACCAATAACACGGCATCCGAGTCCCCCGACGGCTACCGTCTCAGCTTTATGGGAATGACGGCATGGGTCAACCCCGTTGAAAAGGGCTACAACGTCGGAGGTAAAGCCTGCTACGCACACGCGGAATCAATCTACGCCGAGGGCACGATGGGTGCAAAGCTTGGTGTCGTTTTCTCCAAACAATCGGACAACGTCAAATTTTTGCAGGAGGTTGCTGATAGCATTGACAGGAAATACGGTCTCACCTCTAAGGCAGGCGGTCCTTATGCACTTGAAAACGAGGACAACTTCGGTGACTACGTAATAGTTACAAAAATTGACCCTGACAATTTTGACGAAACGATTGCTCTTGCCAAGGAAATGGATATTGACCAGTTCGATATACATCAGAGTGATTTTACCTTCCGTCAGGGCGACTTCTGGTTCTATAACACAAAATCGGGCAGTGCCAAGGAATACTACGAAACGTTTGGCTACAAGCTGAAGGAAGCAGGTATACAGTCAGGTCTTCATACCTACGCTTATTACATCAATCCGAAGTCTCATTCAATCCTTTCTCAACCGAAATGGCAAAAGGACCTTGAAAGAATGGATGACACCTACACGCTGAGAGGTGTGCTTTCAAAGTTCAAGGCAAGCATAAAAACCTATGAGGATGCATCCTCGTTTGACTTGACGGTTGCCTCCTTCCACAAGAACTCACACTACGTTCTCATTGACAACGAAATAATATACGTTGGCGCTACAACGCCCGAAGGCTTCATAAAGTGTCAGAGAGGACAGTGCGGTACAACTGCGGCACAGCACGAGGACGGCGCAAAAATATATCATCTATCGGGATATTTTACGCTTCTCGTACCCGAAATGGGCTCAGACCTTTTCTATCACATCGCAGACCTTACCGCAAAGGCATACAACGACGGTGGCTTTGAAATGCTATACCTTGACGCTATCGACGGTATTGCGAAGCATCTTGAACAGGGTGAAGAAAAATGGTATTACTACCAGACCTTCGTTCAGAGAATACTCTCCCAGCTTAACAACGACCCCGTGCTTGAATTTTCCGACGGTGCTCCGCTTGAATGGAACGTCAGAGGCAGAAGAGGTGCGTGGGATACTACCGCTCACGGCATTAAGCGTTCAATAGATGCACACGTCAATTCAAACAAATCAAGTCTTGCGACGAAGATGACCGCAACGCTTGGATGGTTCTCCTTCTTCCCCGACCAGAATCCAACGTCCGATATGAAGAATACGATTGAAAAGACCATCTTCCGCGACGATATAGATTATCTTGGTGTCCAGGCGCTCATATATGATATGTCTATGGTATACAATCCCTTCTCGGTTGCCGATATCAAGAATAACCCCTTCCACTACGATAACGTATGCTACTACGTTAATCTGTACACAAAGCTGAGAAAGTCGCACTATTTCACCGCAGAAGCGCTTGAAAAGGTAAAAAGTATTGGCGGTGAATGGAAGGTAATCGAAAAGAATAACGGTGAGTATACATTCCTTCAAATGCATTACAACGCCGCAAATCTTGGAAATCTAAAGGACGAAAGGCTTGTATTCAACGCAGAAAACAAATTCGAAAAGCAAGCTCCCTTCATAAGAATCGAGTCACGCTACTCAACGATGTTTGAGGATCCGAAGACGCTCACTAAATTTGACGAGGAAAAGCCTCTTGATGCAAGCGTGTTGACCAAGCCCTGCGTACTCAATATGACCGATAATATGATAATGTCGGTGAGAATAAAGGGTACAGGTATTGAGGGAGACGCTATTCTCATATCACTTCAAACCAATCTTGCATCAAGCTCAATGGGACGCACCGACCATTTCGTTGACGTAAGCTTTGACGGATGGCGAGAGGTCATTCTTCTTGACGCAGATAATGCAGAATATGATACTGACAAGTACGTATTTGAAGGAATCGACACCGAATCGGCGGCATATGCTACCTATCGCTTCATTCCGGGGTACAGCAATATAAACAAGGTTACCGTTCGCTCAAATACGGATACTGCGAGCAAGGTATGTCTTGGTGAAATGATTGCGTACAAGCAGACTGACGCACCAGTAAAGAATCCTTCTATTAAGGTTGGAAGCCAGACGATTACCTTTAATTGTGAGCTTCGTGGCGGTGAGTATTTAGAGTACTCTCCCGATACCCAAAAGGCTATTCTCTACCACAACGCAACACAGACGAAGGAGGAGGTCTCCTTCAACGGAACGCTTGAGCTTGACAGCGGTGCTTTTGAGGTTGAATATTCAGCCGAGGCACAGACCGAAGCGCCCGTTAGAGCAAGAGTTGTGCTCGGCTTCGCGGGACAGGAAATAACGAATTAAATATTCAAATTTACAAGGTGAAGGCTTTTCGTCCTTCGCCTTGTTTTTTGTTGATTTATTTTTCCGCATCGAATTGCCGATAATCCAAAAAAATTATATAAATGCACCAAAGAAATGATATCATTTTGTTATTGACTTTATTTAAATTTTATATATAATATAATTAATAATGTACCCTAAAGGAGAAAAGGTATGAAAAAATTTTTATCACTGGTTATGCTGGTAGCAATATTGATTACCGCATTAACCGTTTTAGCTTCGGCAAAGACGCTTCCTGTTGACAGCTTTGTTGGAGAAAATGAGTTTTCTCTTGCAAGCTATCACGGAACTACAAATTACATAGCTAAGCTTAAAAACCTCAACGACCTTGAGGACGCTTGCTTCTGGATGGCAGACAATAAGACTGCGTTCAACTTAAAGTTCGTGACCTTCCTCGGAAAGCTCACGGGCGGAAGTGAGCACACTTATTACAATACGGTAAATCAAGGAATGGAGCTTAACGCTTTTCTTGAGCTGTTCAATTCCGATGAGGAGGCGTGGGCAAACGAATTCAAGAAGCTCGGTGACACTACCTCCATACTCAAGGAAGAGGGCGTTCCTATGGCGTTTGTACCCGCTATGGCAGACTTTTACGGTGGCGGATATAACAGAAACAGCTATTTTCCCGATTATCTTGCAACCGAGTCCGTAACGGTTGAAGGCGTAACAGTAAGCTCATTCGACGAATATAACAGCTACACCGTTATTGAAAACAACGGCGTTAAGTATATGATATTTCAGCTTGAGGTATACCCGAGAAGAACCACTCTTGAATGGTTCAACAAGGTTATGGAAGAAAATTCCGACAAGTACGCTATCGTTTATACAGGCTCTATGATTGACCAAAGCGGCACGATGTACACTCTCTGGGACTGGGACAAGGGCACAGCAGGTCTCACAACAAACGGTACCTCAAACTGCGACAACATCAACTTTTTCTGGAACGGTGAGCCTACCGACGGTGAAACTACCTGGGGCAAGGCATTTGATAAGCATTCAAACATACTTGCTGTAATCACCTCCTATGTTGAGGGCACCGATATCGTAACCACCACCAAGAAGAACTCCAAGGGCGTAGATATCGCAATCGTTGCCGCAAACGTATCTAACGGATATGATGCGGAAAACGGTCCTACCTTCCTGATGACCAAGCTTTCCCCTGACAATAAGACTCTTACGTTTGCGTATGCAATTGCATTCGGCGGAATAGCAGAGGAAAGCATTACAGAGGTCAAGCTTGGTACGATAGGAACTCTTGCCGAGGCTACGACGGATAACACCCTTCCAAAGATTGCAACCCAGTACAACGGCGCAAACAAGGCTTATATCTTCGGATACGAGGGCAACACCTTCCGTCCTAATGCAAATATGACGAGAGCCGAGGCTTGTACCATCTTTGCCCGACTTCTTCTCGGAAAGCAAACCATTCCCGACGGATATACGACACGCTTCACGGACGTTAAGAAGGGCGACTGGTTCTACAACGCAATCGCTTATCTTGACGAAACGGGATACTTCTTCCGTAACAAAAACACTACCTACAAGCCCAACGAGCCCATAACGAGAGCAGAGTTCGTTGACCTCGCAAACGCTGCGAGCTCACTTATTTCAAAGAATCCCGACGTTTCATTTGTTGACGTACCCGAGGACCATTTTTACTACGTATCCGTTATGGCTGCGGCAAGCTCGGGTCTTGTTAACGGCTACGAGGATGACACCTTCCGTCCCGATAATACTATCACACGTGCGGAGGTTGTAACCGTTATCAACAGACTTCTCGGACTCAAGGCAACAGAAAAGACTATCAGCACATCTCGTCTTGTAAACGTGTTCGTTGATATCGGCTCACATTGGGCAAAGCTTAACATTCTTATGGCATCAAACTCTGACGTTCACGGTGAGTATTATTACAACGCAACGCTTAACGGTGTTACCGAGGACTCTAAGTCGATAGTTTTCGAGAACGCTCACGCAAAAATAAGCGTTAACAAGAACAACGGTAAGGTTACAGAGTTTATTAACAAGCACGACGGCACGAATATCAACTCCAATTCTGCAAATCCCTATTTCATATACGTTAGTAACAGCTTCGGAACAAAGGTTCTTCCTACTGCATTGACTCTTGAGGATAACAGAATCAAGGTTACCTTCAAGAATGGCACTGTGGTTTATATGCTTGCTCAGATAACAGACAATTATATGGCGTTTGAGATTGACTCCGAGCTTGCATCAGGTATTTCCTCGGTTACCTTTGCAAACCTTTCAACGAGCATCAACGCAGCAAGCTATCCTTACAAGCTTAACGGTATTGCTATGACCGCATGGACTAACCCCGTTAACAAGGGATATTCCGCAACAGCCTCCAAGTCCACTATCGCTCACGCTTACTCGGTATACGCATCGGGTACAATGGGTGCAAAAATGGGTATAGTATTCTCGGACGACGAGAATCACATCAAGTATCTTCAGGAGCTTACCGATGCAATAGACCCCTCAGTAGGACTCGTTTCAAAGTCAGGCGGTGCATACGCTCAAGAGTGGGAGGGCAACTTCGGTGACTACATCATATCCTCAACCATAGACCCCGAAACGCTCGACAATAACCTCAAGCTCGCTCAAGAATTTGACATAGACCAGTACGATTTACATCAAGGCGGTAACACCTTCCGTCAGGGTGACTTCTGGTTCTATCACACAGATTCGGGTACTGCAAAGGAATACTACGAAAAGATAGGCTCAAAAATTGCAGCCGCAGGCATGAAGACGGGTCTTCACACCTACGCTCAATACATTTCATACTCCGCAACCGATATCACAACAAATCCCAAGTGGTTACATCAGCTCGAGACTCTTGAGGAATACACGCTCCGAAGCAAGCTTACAAAGTTCTCAAGAAACGTTAAAACCGAGGAGGATGCGACGAACTTTGATACCCGTTACGCATTTTTCTATCGAAACAGCCCATTCATCAAGATTGACAATGAGATCATCCGTGTCGGTCAGGGCACTACCGCAGGCTTTATCAACGTTGAGCGCGGACAGTGTGGAACCGAGGCGGTAGAGCATAAAGCAGGTGCGACTATATACCACCTTGGCGGATACTTCAATATGTTCTGTCCCGTGCTTGGCTCTGAGCTTTTCTATCACGTAGCAGACCTTACTGCAAAGGCGTACAACGATGGTCAGTTTGATATGATATACCTTGACGCTATCGACGGTATTCCGAAGCACGTTAAGGAGGGCGAGGAAGCGTGGTACTACTTCCATATGTTCGTACAGAGAATCACCTCCCAGCTCAACCGTGACGCAATCATCGAGACCTCCTCGACCGCTCCTTCGGAATGGAATATCAGAGGACGTATCGGCGCTTGGGACTATGCTACTCATTCCTACAAGCAGCACATCAGCAACCACGTAGACGTTAACAAGGGAACGATGAACAATAATATGACCACCACTCTCGGTTGGTTCTCCTTCTTCCCTGACAAGACTCCTCAAAGCGGTATGAAGAATACCATTCAGAAGACTCTTTTCCGTGACGATATCGATTTCCTAGGAATGAACGCACTCCTTTACAATATGTCGATAGTTATCGAAGGCTTCTCATATGACAACGTCAAGGGCAATCCCTTCCATTACGATAACGTTAAGTACTACACGGAAACCTACACCAAGCTCCGCAAATCCCATTACTTTACCGATGAGACGATAAACAAGGTTAAGGGTATCGGCGGTGAATGGAAGGTCATTGAAAAATCCGAGGGCGAATATGCTTTCCTTCAGATGTACTACGACAAGAAAAATCTCGTTTACGCAAAGGATTACACCGAAAACAAGCTTAACGGAAACAACCCCTTCCAGAAGCAGACCCCGTTCATACGAATCGAGTCACGCTACTCTACCCTCTTTGAAAACCCGACGGTAATCGCAGACTTTGACGAGAATACAATGAGCGCAAGTGCAATAGCAAGAGTATGTCAGTTTGATATGACCGAGCATATGGCTCTCACAGTTAAGGTCAAGGGTACGGGCGTTGACGGCGACGGACTTGTTATCTCACTCAACGGCTCCTCATCATCGGGAGTTGACGGCGGACGTACAGACCACTTCATCGACCTCAATTTTGAGGGATGGCGTGAGATTCTGCTCATAGACGCCGATAACGCAGAGTACGATATTGTAAAATACGTATTCCCCGGAATCGAAACGAGATGGGCAACCTATCCCACCTACCGTGAGATACCTCCCTATAAGAACATAACGAAGGTTACCGCAACGGTTAACACCACGTCGGCAAAGAACGTTCAGATTGGTGAGGTTACCGCATATACGCACACCAACGCTCCCGTTAAGAATCCTACTGTAACCGTTGGCTCTGAAAAGATAACATTTAACTGTGAAATCAGTGGTGGTGAGTACATCGAGTACTATCCCGAAACAAACACCGCAACACTCTTCCACAATGCAGAGCAAACAAAGGAAGAAATAACCTTCACGGGCTCTGTTACCGTACCTAACGGTAACTATTCCGCAGTATACTCAGCAGAGGCTTTGACAGATGCACCCGTTCGTGCAAAGCTTGTATTCGGATTCAGCGGTCAGGAAATCACTAATTAAATTTTTAAGACTTCCGACTACTTTTAGTAATCGGAAGTCTTTTTTAGGTCAATTATGTGCTAATTTTAGATAATAGAATGCTATATTTTTCAAAACATTTATGCTATAATGATTATAATTATAATCGCAAAAGTGTTTGTTTTTTTGCGAAATTAACAAAAAGGGGCAAAATTATGAAAAGAACACTTTCATTAATCGCATTGCTTACGACACTTATACTCTCAATCTGTATAAGCGTTTCTGCGGCAACCGTTCCGTTTGACAACGGTTTCGTTTCGGATGACGAAATAACGGTAGTAAGCTATAACCAGTCAAAAACCATTGTCAAGGGCGGAGATTCCACAAGCCTTGAGGATATGTGCTGGTGGCTTGTAAACAACAAGGATAGCCTCAACGTTCACTTTGTTTCCTTCCTCGGTGAGCTTACAAGCACCAACTCTTACACCGACGACAAGCCTGAAGCAAAAGCGGTCATAGAAAATGAATTCAAGGCTTACGCCGAGGGAACAAAGCCCTTGAAGGATGAGGACATCCCTTACGGCTTCTCCCTTAACGCAAAGGATTATTACGGAGGCGGTACATATGACAGAACCTCTTTTCAGTCCACTCATCTCGCGGTAGACAATATAATGCCCGATGGCGTTAAGTACGAATACCTCGACGATTCAAACTATTACGCAATAATGAAGGCTGACGACGGCACAAGCTACATATACTTCCAGTTAGAAGTACATCCACGCCGTACTGTTTTGAACTGGTTAAACTCGGTGCTTGATGCAAACCCCGACAAGTACGCTATCATTTGCACCACCTCGTTTATTAACGAAGCGGGTGAATTGTACACCGTGTGGGATTGGGATAAGGGCAGTCCTTCAAGTGCTGACATTTACGCAGGTACGTCTCTTATCAAGCACTACAACCTCTTCTGGAAGGAAAATCCGACCGATGGTCAGATTATCTGGGATAAGGTTATCGACCTTCACACAAACGTTCTTGCGGTAATCTCATCCAACATCAAAACAAACGGCATTCATATAACGAAAAAGACAAACACTCTCGGTACTGACGTTAACTTTGAGATTCAAGTCACGGATCAGATCTTTTTCGGGAGTGTAAGAGAATGCAACGCCCGAGAGCTCTACGTTTCCTTGTGCCTCTTGAATGACGTGTGCATCGGGAGCATCGG
>JAFYTG010000051.1 GCA_017558945.1 Clostridia bacterium | reverse complement strand
GGGCGCAAGTCTGCCCTTGGTTATTTTTTGTCCGTTGAAGTAAAGCTCGTAAAATCCACATACCGCAACGGTTAAGGTAAGAGTGCCTTTTTCCTCAAAGCAGATGCTTTTTCTGAAATACGGTGCGGGCACGAAATTGTCAAAATCGTTGTATTCGTGCGAGGCTTTAATAAAATATTGTGAAAAATTCATATTATCCTCTGTTTTTTACGATTATATAGGTATTTTTGTTTTTATTTTCAAGCTTGTAGCCATGGGGAAGCTTTAATTTTATTTCAAAGCCGTCGGGAGCGGAGGCTGTATACTCTATCCTTTCATCGACACGTCTCCAATCAGCCTCAATTCTTCCGTGAACCGTATCGTAATACGCCTTGGCACAATTCATGGATGCAGGGAATGAGGGAATCAGGTCAAGTCTCCTTGTGTCGTTGGCATCAGGATTATAATCAAGACCTGCAATACGCTTTATAAACAAAGCCGAAACGTCTCCGTAATAATGATGATTGTGGGTGGTGGTGTCTCCTTCCTTTACACAGTAACGCTCCCAAAACGTGTTTGCCTCATCGACAAAAATCGCAAAGGAGGGGGCATCACGTGTCAGCATAAGCTTAAGCGCAAGATCAATTTCACCGCCCATTGCAAGTACGTGGAACATCTTCAGAAGTCCGCAGGTTGCACCGCCTATGCGGTCACCGTCACGGTGAATAAATTCTACAAGCCGTTCAAAGCCCTTCTGCCACTCATCCTCATTGAAAATGCCATGATAGAGAGCCAACGCCTGCGCGGTCTGGCTTTCGGTTTCCACGGTAAAGGTTTCAAAATCAATATGCGAGCGATACATATTCCTTATGTCCTCTGATATAGCACGTGCGAAAGCCTTATGATGAGGAAGTGAAAGCGCATCGAAAATTCTTTCAGAATAGATAGATATTGAATAATACTCAGCAAGGTCAAGAAGCTCCCCCGAGCAGAAATGCTCGATCCCGTCGGACAGTCCGTAAGAGGGTATCTCGGGCGCCCAAGTGATCTTGAGCTTTCCGTTTTCATAGCGTGAGGTTATACAGTCGAGATAGCGTAATATGGTGGGTACGGCTTCCTTTGCAAATTCAACGTCTCCTCGGTAACGCAGAAGCTGATACGGAAGTGTGGCGAGCGAGGAATCTCCTACTACAAAAGGAACCCAATTATATCCCCAATCGGCAGTAGGTGTTATGGGAGACGGATTTCCCTTGATTCCCTGTGCCTTGGCGATATTCTTATACCATTCACGGATAGATTTCTCCGTATGGAAATTAAGAAGCATCTGCTCACTTGATATACCTGCATCGCTTAACCAGCCCTGTTTTTCACGCTGAGGACAATCGGTGGGGAAATAGAAGAAGTTCGAAAGGTCGGACTGTCTCGTGATATATTGCAGATGTGCAATTTCCGGATTATCGGTTTCAAATCCGCCGCTTGTTTCGAGAGCGGAATTCAATATAATAAACGTAAGAAGCTCGTCTGTTGCCTGTTCCTCGGTGATACCCGTAACCTCTACCCAACAAAATCCGTGATAGGTAAACGTGGGTACGTAGGTCTCAACCCCATCACCCTTGCAGGTATATATATCACGGTGAACGAATGGCTCGTCCCGTTCGAATTTTTCGGGAAACCATACACCCATAAGCAATTCAAGCTCACCGTCGGGCTTGAGCTTATCGCTGTGGCGAAGAGATATTTCCTGACCTCTTTTACCCTTCACACAAAGTCGGCATACACCCGAACGGTTTTCGGGAAATTCGTATATCCATCCGTTTTTGCTCCTTCGTATTTTTGAGGGCTTAAGCTCCCTTTCGGCAAGGATAGGCTCTGCCGAGCAGTATTTTATATCACCACGAGGCGTTTCAGCCTTTATCGGTCGGCTCCAATCCGAATCGTCGAAGTCCTTGTCACACCAGCCGTCAATTTCAAGCCTTGCATCGTATCTTTCACCCAGACGGAATTCGTCAAAAATTATGGGAGATGGATGAGTCCTGAAGCCCTCTGCGTCAAATTCTATCTTGTTCTCGCTCTCACCTATAAACTCTCCCAAAAGTGAAAAGCTCGGTGCTGAACGGAATTTTGCCATATGGAATTTCCAAGGGTGACCCGCAGGGTCGTTTACAAAGCCGTTTCCAAGGTGTAATCCGATTACGTTTTCACCTTTGTCAGCCTCAACCGTATAGGAGTCGGCGTAGATTATATGATCGGGATTTGAAATGTAGGGCGCAAGTCTGCCCTTGGTTATTTTTTGTCCGTTGAAGTAAAGCTCGTAAAATCCACATACCGCAACGGTTAAGGTAAGAGTGCCTTTTTCCTCAAAGCAGATGCTTTTTCTG
>JAFYTG010000050.1 GCA_017558945.1 Clostridia bacterium | reverse complement strand
GTTTTGTTCCAAAATCAGTATTGACGTACAGGTCGAATTATGGTATAATTAGTACAACAAATAAATAGCACATAACATATTAGAATTTTTAAGACTTACATATCAGCACTCGGCGGGAGTGCCATGATATGTGAGTCTTTTTTTCATTTTTCGGATATGATTTCACAGAGGACTCAACCCGTGTTCTCACCTATACAAGAAGAATCTAAACGATAATCCTAACAAACATTCACGAACTATTTTTGCAGAGACAGTTCACGAAATATGGCAAAAGAACAGATAAATAAACGGACTATGGAATTTCCATAGTCCGTTATCTTTTGGTAAAACTGTGATAAGAAGAAATGGATAAGTTCTTATATCTTCTTATAACTTGTTATTTAATCAAGGGGCTTCATTGTGGGGAAGAGAAGCACGTCGCGGATAGAAGCGCTGTCGGTAAGGAGCATTACAAGACGGTCTATACCGAAGCCGAGACCGCCCGTAGGAGGCATACCGTACTCAAGAGCCGTGATGTAATCGTAGTCAACCTGAGCCTTGGTATTGGGGTCTACCTGCTTTCGCTCTGCAACCTGACGCTCAAATCTTCCTCTCTGGTCGATCGGGTCGTTAAGCTCGGAGAATGCGTTACCAAATTCGGTAGCGTTAATAAAGTACTCAAAGCGTTCGGTGAATGCGGGATCCTCGGGCTTGCGCTTTGCGAGGGGGCTTATCTCAACGGGATAATCGTAAATGAATGTGGGCTGGATGAGATTTTCTTCAACAAATGCGTCGAAGAACTCTGCAATTATAGCACCCTTGCTGGGTACCTCAGGAAGCTCAACGTGATGCTTCTTTGCAAGTGCAATTGCTTCTTCATCGGTTGTAACCTCGTTGAAGTCAACGCCGCTGTACTTCTTAACCGCATCAACCATAGTGAGTCTCTCCCAATGCGAAAGGTCAATTTCCTTGCCCTGATAGTTGAGCTGAAGAGTACCGCAAACCTTCTCGGTAACAGTCTTCATCATCTCTTCTACGAGGTCCATCATACCGTAATAGTCGGTGTAAGCCTGATAAAGCTCGATGGAGGTAAACTCGGGGTTATGCTTGGGGTCCATACCTTCATTACGGAAGATACGTCCAACCTCGTATACTCTGTCCATACCACCAACGATAAGACGCTTAAGGTAAAGCTCGGTCTCAATACGGAGCACCATATCCATATCGAGCGTGTTGTGATGTGTATAGAAGGGACGAGCAGACGCACCAATCTCGAAAGGCGTGAGAATGGGGGTGTCAACCTCAAGGAATCCCTTTGAGTCGAGGTATGCGCGAAGCTCACGGAGAATGAGAGAACGCTTTACGAAGGTATCCTTAACCTCGGGGTTAACGATGAGGTCAAGATATCTCTGACGGTAACGGGTCTCCTGATCCTTGAGTCCGTGGAACTTTTCGGGAAGGGGAAGGAGAGACTTCGAAAGAAGCTTAACCTTGTGAGCGTGGATGGAGATTTCACCTCTGCGGGTTCTGAATACCATACCTTCTACGCCGATAATGTCACCGAGGTCCCACTTCTTGAACTCGGCAAAGACATCCTCACCGATGTCGTCAATCTTTACGTAAATCTGAATCTTGCCCTGAACGTCGTGAAGGTCGATAAAGTTTGCCTTACCCATATCACGACGGCTCATAAGACGGCCTGCAACAGAAACCTCCTGACCCTCAAGCTCCTCAAACTTGTCACGGATATCCTGAGTGTAAGCGGTAACGTCGTACTTGGTTATTTCATAAGGGTCAGCGCCTGCCGCACGCAAAGCGTCGAGCTTATCACGGCGAACGATAATCTGGTCGTTTAGGCTGACCTCATCTTCAATTGTTTCGGGTGTGTTATTAACGTTATTTTCCATAGCTGTTTAGTCCTTTATTTGTTTTTTGAAACTTTCTTAATCTTGAGAGTTCTCTTACCTGCAGGAGTTTCAAAGGTTACGACGTCGCCGGTCTTTTTGCCGAAGAGTGCCGCACCAACGGGAGACTCGTTGCTGATCTTATTCTCAAGGAAGTTAGCCTCGGCAGTGCCAACGATGGTGTACTCTGCTTCAACCTGAGTTGCCTCGTCAACTACTGTTACGGTAGCACCGAAGCCGATGCCGGAGCTCTTCTTGGTTTCAGTCTCTTCAATGACCTCAACGTTCTTGAGAAGCTCTTCGAGCTCGAGGATTCTACCCTCAACCTTAGCCTGCTCATTCTTTGCCTCGTCGTATTCGCTGTTCTCGGAAAGGTCACCGAATGCTCTTGCCTTTTTTAGATCCTCACCAACTTTTACACGTGTGACTGTTTTTAACTCGTTAAGCTCCTCCTGAAGCTTTAAGAGACCTTCTTTGGTTACAATTGTTTTTTTCATTTTATTTACTCCCTTCACGGTGTTTATTACTGTTTCAAGTAGTCGATCGCAGCAGAAAGCTGTTCATCCTGCGTCTCTGTTAAAAGGTAGAAGATTGCTAAATTCTCTTCGCTGATGCTAATTTCAATGTCGGGCTCAATTCCCAATCCGTCAAAGCTTGCGGAGAAGGGAGGCAGATAATACTGAGTCGAAATTCTTATACCGCTTCCATCAGAAAGCTTAAAGCTCGTCTGTATTGTGCCCTTGCCGTATGTTTTGTTACCGATGAACGTTGCCTTGTTGTAATCCATAAGTGCGCTTGTGAAAAGCTCAGCCGCACTTGCCGATGAGCTGTTTGCAAGAACAACCATCGGTGCAGAAAGCTCCGCTGAATCTGATTTTATAATTTCGGTTTCGCCGGTTTTGCTTACCATTCTTATAATAGGTCCTGCAGGGAGGAGGTAGTCAAGAACCTTGGAAACCGAATCAAGAGTACCTCCGGGATTTGAACGAACGTCGAATATAAATGACGTAGCTCCCATTTCAAGAAGCTTTTCAATGGCGTTCTTGAATTGCTCGGTCGTACCGAGGTCAAAGGAAAAAATCTTGACATAGCCTACGTTTGACGCAGTATCACAAAGCTTGTAGGTGACAGTCTGCTGTTCAAAATGACGGCGTACAATCGTGATTCTTATTTCTTCCTCGCCACGCTTGAGAGTAATATCAACCGATTCGCCCTCGTTTCCGAGAAGCTCAAGATACGCTCCCTCATAGCCAAGCTCACTATACGGCTTGTCGTTTACCGCAACGATAACGTCAGCCTTTTGTATGCCCGCTTCCTTGGCAGGTGAGCCGTCAACAACCTCGAATATCGTCATTTCGTTGGTATTGAGATTGTTGAAGATTCTGATACCGATGCCCGTAGCACCGCCTTTAGTCGTATCGTTAAGCTCGTCAAACTGTTCCTTTGTAAAATATGAGGAATGAGGGTCCTGTAAGCCTAAGATGTAGCCGATAACTGCGGCGTCGTTTACGTATTTCTTATCGTAGTCCTTAACAAAATAATTGTTAACGTAATACTTAACCTCCGAAAGCTTCGGATCGTCCGATGGAGATTGAGTTATTGAGGCAACCTTATCAACGTAGCGTTCCTGATCGGATATAAACGTTATCTGGTAGGTGAAGATTGCCGTAATAAGCATTAGCACAATACATGCGCTGAACGGTATTTTTCTGTTCATATTTTGCCTCTTAAGGTTCGGATATGTAGTCCATTGGGTCAACGTATTCACCATTTTTAAGGATACAGAAGTGAAGGTGATTTCCCGTTGAGTCTCCGGTGCTTCCGATTTTTGCTATAACGTCACCCTTTTTAACGACGTCTCCGTATGAAACGAGTCTTTGAGATGCGTGAGCATAAAGCGAGCAAATTCCGCCGCCGTGATCTATTACAACGACGTTGCCGAAGCTACTTGAGTAATTACTGCGGATAACAGTACCGCTGTTTGTTGCAAGAATGTTCGTACCGTATGCCGCCGCAAAGTCAACGCCTCGGTGGAAGTCTGTCTGTCTGCCGTTGTTCCAATAACGGATTCCAAATCCGCCCGTGTTAACGTACCATACGTTGTAGGGGAGTGGGAAACGGAACTCGTCGTTTGAATAGTCAGCCCTCTCCTGAAGTGCAATCGTGTTAAGAAGCTCCTTGATTTCATTCTGGATTTCACGAAGCTCCTTTTCCTTTGCTGCCATGGATTTTTCGAGGAAGGCTTCGTTGCTCTTGAGTTGGTTAAGGTATGCAGTTGCAACTGCTACCTTAGTTTCAAGCTCTGCCTCTCTTGATGAAAGTCCTTCTTCGGTGGTTTTACATTTGTCAAGGAGGACCTGAAGCTCATTTTGTGCTGATACAAGCAATGAGCGGTCATAATTTAGTCCGTCAATTATTTCCTGATCGTATTCAAAAAGCTCGTTTGCAATTTCAATTCTCGTTAATAGCTCGGCAAAATCGTTTGAACCGAGTATGAAGGATATCATAGAGCTGTTACCTGTTTCGTGTTGAATTATCAGACGCTCCTTGATAAGCTCTACCGCATCGTTTATATTTGAGTCGATGACGGATATTTCTTTGTTCTTTGCTTCAATCTGTATTTCGTACTGTGAAATAAGCTCACGTGTGATGCTTATTTCATCCTGAATACCCTCAATCTCCTTGTCGAGAAGACTTTTAACGCCTGCCTGATTTTGTACGTTTTTCTTTGCTTCGTTAATCTGTTTTTGAAGGTAGGCAATATCACTCTGCTTTGAGCCGAGTGTATTCTCAAGTCTTGAAACCTCGTTCTTGTTTTCTTGAATGGTCTTTTCCGCAAGGGTGATTGGTGCATTGCTTGAATTGAGAACGGCAACTGCGGTAAAGAGTAATAGAAAAACTGTTAAAAAACGGAATAATCCTTTTTTCATATCGTCTCCTTTATGCGTTTTCCTTGTTATACTTCTTAAGCGAAATAATACTTCCGGTAAAGCCCATTGCAATTCCGATTACAGTAAATCCGAGTATGATAATGCTGCGAAGCTCAGCAAACGGGATGATCGTGATAATGTCATATCTGCCGATAAGATCAAGCATAAGGTATTTGTAAAGAAGGAACTGTGCGCCGAAAGCAAGTGCCGCCGAAACAATACCAATTATAAGACCCTCAATGAGATAGGGGAGGGATATAAACAAATCGGTAGCACCGATGTATCGCATAAGAGCGATTTCATCACGTCTTGCATATACGGACAGCTTGACCGTGTTGATGATAACGAATATAGATACGACGAACAGAAGTATCATAAGCCAGGAGGCAATGATTGCAAACGCATTCTTGAGACCGTTTATCTGTGTAACAACGTCCATATTGATGTTGTATTTTGCAACGTGGTCAACGGTGTTGTCAATGTGAAGCTTGATTGTTTCAACGCTTGCGTTGGGCTCGTAGGTCAAAACGAATGAATCCTTGAGAGGATTATCGTCGCGGTACATTTCAAGCAGAAATTCTGATTGAAGATTGTACTCGGAAAGCTGTTCCTCGAGTGACTCTTCGTTTGATTTAAATTCGACCGACTCAATTCCGTCGATTCTCTCGAGAGCCTCACGCATAAGCTCGAGGTCATAGTCATTAGTGTCCTTCTCGGCAAATACTACGATTTTGTTATAACCGTCAATTTTGTTGACGTTTTCGTTTACGTTAACCGCGACGAGAAGGAACGAGCCCATAATTACAAGGCAGGAGAATAGAACGAGCACGGATGAAAAGGTCATAACGCGGTTTTTGAAAAGTCCGTTAAGAGCAAGCTTGAGTGAATATCCGAGCTTAATTGATTTAGCTTTACTCATCGTTATCACCTCCGGGTATGTCACTGATTACAGCTCCGTCAGCAAGGGTAATAACCCTCTTGTCAAGTCTCTTGACTGCCGAAAGGTCATGGGTAATAACTATGACGGTTTTATTGTGCTCCTGAACCTTTGCGAGAAGTCGCATAAGGTGTTCGCTGGAGTTTTTGTCCGAGTTACTGGTAGGCTCGTCGGCGATGATG
>JAFYTG010000049.1 GCA_017558945.1 Clostridia bacterium | reverse complement strand
GGCAAGGTCATTGCCATCGGCACTGCTAAGGATATACAGATGTTCAATAAGTCTTTTGACGAGGCGGTAAAGGGCGACAACGTGGGAATTGCCTTTGAGGTTATCGAGGGCTTTGCTCCCGCACCCAACGACGTCGTGGTGAAGTATCAGCCCACTCACGTGCTTGATACAAGCGATATTATAAACTAAATCATTCTGCTTTTTAGGAGGCAGAGGATGAGTTATATCGGAAAATGGGTATTTCATTCAGTTGGTCAGATAGATGAAAGCGATACGCTTACGTATATGAACGCCGAGGAGTATCTCGGCTCGCCGATGGTATATATTGACGAGACCGACGAGGAGGCGGTGACTGACGAGGTAAGAGGCAGAAGGCAGACGGTCGGCTCATACGTTGAGGTGTGTGAGGACGGTCGTATGTATTTGCTCGTGCCTATCCCCGAGGAGATCGGTCAGGCGGAGATAGACGATGCCGTTCGCGCGGGTGAAATAACCCTGCGTGACGGAATGATTTGCGAGGGACCGTTGAGCTGGGAGGAGCGTGACGGCAGGCTCTGGTACGATACCGGCATTGAGGGAGAGGCTTTCGGAGAGAAGGCGGATACCTGGGCTTGCGGTATTGACGACGACGGCTTTTTAACCTTTATGACAGTGAGATATGCTAAGGAGGAAAAATAATGGGATTATTTGATTCTTTGAAAAACGTGGTCAAGGGCTCGGTAAACAAGGAGATATCAAGGGTGGTTGCGGATACTGTAAGCTCGGTCGGTAAGGGCAAGAATCGTTCCGAGAGCTTTACCTTTCAGGGAGTAGCGGAAAACGTGTCTCAGTTTCAGTCGCTTCCCGAGGCGTCACTCGATACTCCGTTTAAGACGGCGGCGCTTACGCTTCTTGCGCTGTGTCGGTATAAGGAGTCTCCCGAGGATGCCGTAGCAATGCTTGATTTTCTCAAGGGACCCGAGCAGGTCAGCCCGTATGAAAAGCAGTTTTACAAGGAAAGACTTTACGAAAAGGAGTATATTCCCTTTTCATACTTTAACGGTGCAACACCGCAAAACAGCTATACGCCGAGTGCGCCTATGACGATCGAGATATATGAAAATCCATATTCCTTCGACAACGAGCATTGGGCAACTCTTTGGGTCAAGAGCGGCGGCGCGGATAATATGAGGTCGATAAAATTCAGACAGAAGCCCTCGACGGGACAGTGGTTCTTGAATGACGTTCAGTGCTTATCCGAGATAAGATTGCCTGCGGAGAAGGATCCATGGGCGTAAAGCTTTGCGGTAGGTGGGAGGCGGTCGGCTTTCCCACCTTCGCCTACAATTTCCTTGAGGACGGTACGGGATATTATTCTATGTCGTATGCAAAAAAGGAATTCACGTTCAGTGCAACCGAGGAACGTGTAACCCTTTGCTATCCCGGCGACGCTTTCCCGTTATGCTTCAGATATGAAATAAACGAGGATATCCTTTCGATAGAGGATAGCTTAGGAAATTTTGTCGAATACAAAAAATGTAAGGCGGTAGATGACAAATGAAAAGATTTATAAGCGTTTTATTGCTTCTCGTTATGCTGCTGTCGGTTCTTCCGATGACGGCTTTTGCGGAAGCGGAATTAGTGGAGGTTGACACGGCTGAGGATTTTGTCGCGGCTCTTAAGTCAAACGGCGACAAAAACATTATAGTCACCAAGAATATTATCCACACCTGCACAGTTGCTGACATAGGCTCATACTGGATAACCCTCGGCAAAGGACAAAAAACTCTTAACCTCAATGGTAAAAAGGTTGAGCTTAACGCCGAAACGGGCTTTGAAACCACGATGATAAGAGTTCCCGCAGGTGCGGAGCTTATCATAAAGGACACGAGCGGTGACAACTCGGGTACACTCTTCTGCTACGGAAAAATGGAATCGGCATACTCTGAAGCGATGGGACTTGGAATGCCCGAATATTTTAACAGCGGTGTAAAACACAGAAACGTACTTGAGATCGACGGCGGTATGGTTACCATTAACGGCGGTACGCTTGAGGCAGGACGCTCCAAAAAAATGTGGGTAATGGACGGTAAGGATATTTACTCGTTGATCCATCTGGTCGAATATGCTCTTCAGTACGGTGCTGTTGGTTATGCTGTAGGTTCGAGATTTGACGGATATGCCTGGCAGCAGGTAAACGGCGACTGCATTACGGTAAACGACGGAACTCTTATGATAAATGACGGCGTTTTCTTGGGCAGAGGCTTTTCAACGTTTAAAACATATATCGTAACAAACAATACGGATGTTGAACTTGATTTTGTACGCTCGGCTTGTCTTCGCCTTTTGGGAGGTAACACCATTATAAACAACGGTACCTTCCACGGCAAAGGAAATGCAGATGTCATTGATATTGAAAATGGAGCCGGAATTACCATAAAAAATGCAACCATCAAGACAAATCACCTTCGTGTTTTATTGATTCCGACCATAAATCTCAGTACGTATGGAACTTATAATCCCTACGTTATCGGACACAAGCAAAGATATGGCTATAAGTATCATCCGGCAAGTGACCCCGGTACAACGGGACTTATGGCAGAAATGCTTGACCCTGCACGTCACACGGTTGAGGTAAACGGAGAAATTTTACCTGCAAGCGAATGGTCATATAGGACTCTCGGCAGTGGATGGGTGGTAGGCAACGATTATAAAGCGGATGATACGGCAGATATTGTTATTACACATCATTTAAGCAATTCCGACAGACGTAATAATACAAGAAGCGATGGCAATGCGGTAGTGATCGACTCTGCTGCAATTCTCGGTACTCTGGCTCTGGGTGTGCCACTTGATTCCAAAACGCTTGAGCTCAGTGCACAAAACGTCAGGAATATGCACGTCGAGTGGTATCATAACGGTGAAGCCGCAGAGGATGATGCGGTAGTCCACGTAGGCACCTATCAGGCAAAGATAACGCTTACTGCCGAAAACGGCTATAAGTTTACGGAGGACAGCGACTTTACGGTTATGGGAAAGGCTGTCAAGGAAAAGGATATTCAAATTTCCACAAACGGCAAGAGGGCGTATATCCTTTCTGACGTATACGAATTCGAATGTGGTCACCATCTCAACGACGATACGTCCATTCGTTACGATGAGACGGGTCACTATCTGCAGTGTACGTTCTGTGGAGAGAAGTATTCTGAGGAAGAGCATATCTTCATTAAGAGCGAAACAGACGGCAATTATATCAAATACTACTGCTACGGCTGCGATTATTACATCGAAAAGGCTGATGACGGAAAAATCAAGATCGATGCCATAGATTTGAGAATCGTAGATCCCGAGGTCGGTAAAAACCCCGATTATTATATTGCAATATCCACAGGCAATGGCGTTTACACTACCGAAACAAGTGACGAATATACCGAAAACGGTGTCAAGTGGACTAAGGCAGGTACGGGCTGGGGAGTTAAAAAGGACGATGTATTTACCGGTAGCATGTGGTATAAGGCGTATATCGAGCTTCAGATAGATGACGGATATTCACTCGCGAGAAATGAAAAGGACGAATATTCCGCGCGCGTATACGTCAACAACTGCGAAACAAAATATGATGTTGACGGAAATACAATTACCGTTTACTACGAGTATATAACCGATGACGTCGTTGTTTCGAGTATTGATATAAACGGTATTGACTGGCCCGAAATCGGTAACACTCCCGATTATACCGCGGAGAGCACGATTCCCGAATATTATACAGCCAAGCAGGATTACGGAGCTGTAACCTGGTACGTCGACGGTGAGTATATGGACAGAGACGCCAAATTCGAGGTAGGAAAAGCCTATACCGTAACCTGCTACGTGGATTCCGTGAGAGTCGGCTGGGACGACGTTGTAAAATTCAACGAAAGCCTTTGCGCTACCTTGGACGGCTTTAACGTCAAGACGGAGAACATCGAGCGTATAAGTGACACTACGGTCAAGCTGTCCTTTACCTTCCCGATCCTTACGAATGATATAACCTTCAAGGACGTTACTGGTGACAAGTACTATTACAGTGCAGTCATATGGGCGGCTGAGAACGGAATAACCAACGGAACGGGTGACAATAAATTCTCACCCGACGAATCCTGCACGAGAGGTCAGGTGGTAACGTTCCTCTGGCGTGCGGCAGGATGTCCCGAGCCCAAGGGTAACGCTAATCCCTTTGCGGACGTTAAGGAAAGCGATTGGTTCTATAAGCCTGTTTTGTGGGCAGTTGAAGAGGGAATTACGGGAGGCACCTCACTTACTACCTTCTCTCCAAACCAAACCTGCAGCAGTGCTCATATCGTAACCTTCCTTTACAGAGCCGCTAAAATCGGCAAGGACGGCTGGTACGAGGTTGCTCGCGATTGGGCAATCGCAGAAAATCTGACGAGAGACACGGGGCTTACCGTATCTCCCGACGAGACCTGCCCCAGAGGTGCGGTTGTAACCTTCCTTTATCGTTTTATGAATAAATAAATATACGGGCTGTAAAGGCTCTGCCGAGCTTTTACAGCCTTGATTTACCCGTATCAAAAACATTTCGGAATATACTAAGAGGATTAAAATGTCACGAATTATAGATAGACTACTTTCACTTGTCACCTTCGGACGTGAGGAGTCCGCTGCCGTTGAAGAGGACGGCGGCGTTGTTCGCTTTAACGAGGGCTTAGACGCACCCAAGACAATAAAATCAACGGATATCGTAAGCTTTGCTTTCGAGATTTCGTTTGTTGCGACGGTTTTCGACGATAAAAGCGAGCTTGAGGGCAGAATTTATAAAATGAGCGCGAGCTTGGAAGGAGGCAGGGTGAAGGCAAGGCTTGAGTGGCGTGACCGCTTCGGAAGCCGAGAAAAATCCGAATATGAAACGGACGGCTCGTTTATGGAGAGGCTTCAGAGGATCATATCCGATTACAATCTGGCACAGCATAACGGCTGCAATCATTGTGTGTCGGGGCTCCCCGATATGTACGGAGAGCTCCTCGACGTGAAATACGCCTCGGGGGAAGCTATATATGCATATAATAATCAGGAAGGATTTTTGTCAATGGACGCCATAACCGAATTTATACATACCTTTTGCGCGTCAAATAAGGATCCATTTGGACGGGGATGAGCAGAGTCCCTTAAATGCGACGATTCGGCTTGCTTAAAAAGCAAAGAGGCTGAGCCTTGGGCTCAGCCTCTTGTGCTTACAGCGTATGAAATTGCGTCGCAATTGCTTGAAATTACATTCTTCGCTCGGAAAGAGCTCTTTCGAGAAAATCCGTTGAGACCTTTTGGTACGGGTCCCTCTTCAAATCTCCTATAAGCTCTCCTCCCGCAACGTAAAATTCATCGTGCGGATTGGTTTTGATATCGTCAAGCATACGCTGACAGTATTCATAAAACAGCTCTTCGTTGACTGGCTTTGCTTCGCCGACAAAATCAATATAATTCTGATAGCATATACGGCTTAAGGTATCCTCGTCAAGAGCGAGGCCTCTCAAATGCCAATCCCGTCCGTAGATTTTCGGCTGAACGTACTCGTCATGGCTGTTAGTGAGGGCGTTATAAACCATACGGTTAAGCCCATCGTTTATGCTTTTGATGGAGTTTGAATCGGTACCAAATAGTATTCTGGTGCTGTATTCTGTGAAAAAGTCATGCCAGTAGGAAGGGTTTTTGGAGAAGTTCACAAACATTTCTCCGCCCGGAGTCAGGTCAAAGCGAACGTTGGGATATTTGTCCATAATCCGAGTGGCTTCGTCGGGATCATCCGACAAAAACATAAAGTGAGCAAAGGTTATATTGAGCTTTGGAAACTTGTCGAGCATCTCAAGCACCTCTTTGTGTGCCTTGTCAAAGGATATGAAATCGGCGCCAACCATACCGTTATCCCAGAAAAATCTTGGATTGTTTACGTGCATATTTATTGGCGTGCCTCTTTCCTGAAGCAGCTCGAACATTTTCTCGAATTTTTTATCATTGGGACCGCATCCGACGTAACGTCTGAGGTCGGGGTCGTTCATTATTTTTATGCCGTCGCAACCGAGGTCGAGTAGCTTTTCCGCCTGAAGCTCATACGGAATCTGACAGTATCTGTCAGTAATATGAGGACCTCCAAAGGCTCGAACCTTCATTTTTTTGTATTTCATTTTCCAATAAAGTCCGCAAAGATTTTCTGCCGCTCCTCTGTAAGGGAGAGAGAGAAGACAGGCATCAGTTACGCCAATTGAGTGCATAAGCTCAAGCATTGCTTCTATTTTGTCAAATTGTAAAAATCTGTAATGTATATGACTGTCGGCGAATCTGTTCATATCGTCAACTCCTTTCCTTGTAATTCTAACATATTTTAAAAAACAAAACAATACTTTTTAACGATAATAATTGTATTATTTCGACGAAAAAGAGGCTGTAAAAAAACTTGGTTAGAGTTTAATGTGCCCCCTGTCAAGTAGACAGCGTAAAAAACAAAAAAAATGTTAATTGAATAAGGTTCTTTCATCTCCCCCTGCTGCGCAGCAGGGGGAGATTTTCGTCACGCGGCGGTTACGAAATAATACTCGCAAGGCGTCAT
>JAFYTG010000048.1 GCA_017558945.1 Clostridia bacterium | reverse complement strand
GCCCTCGTCCTTTTGCATCCATTCCCATATATTGTCGCTTGTTCTTTTCCAGAGTGTTGCGGAAACCGAGCTGAAAATTATCGGATTTTAACCCTCTCCCCACGTACACCATAAAATTGGGTAATCAACGCTTCCGCTTTCTGACACTATCGCATCACGGTAAGCAGTGCCCCTTTTTAAAAGCACACGGTCTCCCGCAGAAAGCTTAAGACCGACGTATGACAGACGGGGATTATTCTCGTCACGTCCCGAAAGGTCACCCGACTGGGCGGATGAATCAATATACCAAACGCTCATATTCGTCACCTCAAAATAGTTTATAACTGATTTTATCAAAGAATTTCTTTCGTGTCAATTGATAGTTGACAAATTGGTGAAAAAGATATATAATTGTGAAAAAGTAGAGTAGAATTTGCTGCGTTACAGTGCTTGACGGACGGGGAGTTGCCGTCAGGACGAAACGGGGTTAGCCCCTGCGGTAGTAAATTCGCATCCCGCTGCTGCATATCGTAAGGCTTTACTACCTCCTTATGTAGCATTATATAAGGAGGTATTTTTATGTCAAAAATCAAGGTTCTCACCTGTGCCGCAATGCTCACCGCGATGAGCGTTATAATCGGCATCTTCTGCAAAAACTTTATGAATTTCGGAATGGGGCTTTTCAGGGTCACCTTTGAAAATTTCCCGATTATGCTGACGGGTGTTCTATTCGGCCCGTTGATTGGCGGTATCGTCGGAGGCGCGACAGACCTTATCAGCTATCTTTTGTCCTCGCAGGTCTATCCTCCAAACCTGATTGTAACTCTCGGCGCTGTTATGATAGGTGTCGTGTCGGGGGCATCCTCACGCTTTATCGTCAGGAAAAGGTGTGTAAAACAGTTTATTGTATCGGGAATACTTGCTCACCTTATCGGCTCTGTGATTATTAAATCAATCGGACTTTATCAGTTTTACGGAATTCTTGTTTTATGGAGAATACCGCTTTATATAGTTATTGCAAGCGTTGAGATCTTGCTTATGTGCGTTGTGTACCGCAACTCTAATTTCAGAAAATTGTTAGAAGATTTCGGGAGGTAATTTTGAATTATACTGAAGCTCTTGAATATATTCATTCTGTTTCGTGGAAGGGAAGCCGACCCGGTCTTGAACGTACCGAGGAGCTTCTTCGACTTATGGAAAATCCCGAGAAAAAGCTTAAGTTTATCCATATCGCAGGTACTAACGGTAAGGGCTCTACTGCATCAATGAGTGCGAATATCCTTATGGATGCAGGTTATACGACCGGACTCTATACCTCTCCTTATATCTTCTCCTTCAACGAGAGAATGAAGGTCAACGGAGAGAATATTCCCGACGGCGAGCTTGTTGAGATAGTTGAATTCGTCAAGCCTCTTGCAGAGTCAATGGAGGATAAGCCTACCGAGTTTGAGCTTGTTACCTGCATCGCCTTTGAATTTTTCAAAAGACGTGGCTGTGATATCGTTTGCCTTGAGGTAGGTATGGGCGGTGAGCTTGACTCGACTAACGTCATTGAGTCTCCCGTTGCCGCAGTCATTACGAATATCGGTCTTGATCATACCGAGGTGCTTGGTGATACGGTGGAGAAGATTGCCGAAACCAAGTCAAAAATAATAAAGGATAATACCCTTGCCGTCATTTACAGAAATACGCCGTGCGTTGAAGAGGTGCTTGAGTCCCGTTGCGCAGACGTTAATGCCGAGCTTATCAAGGCTGATTTTGATGCAATCCGACCGATTTGCGCCGACCTTGACGGTCAGGTGATGGACTATAAGAATTATAAAGACCTTAAAATGTCACTTCTCGGTGCGCATCAGCTCAAAAATACCGCCGTTGTGCTTGAGCTTATGGCAGGACTTGTAAGCCGTGGCTGGAAAATCACCGAGGAGAATATAAGACGCGGTATTGAAACGGTAGTGTGGCAGGGACGCTTTGAGGTCGTGAACCGCAAGCCACTCTTTGTCGTTGACGGCGGACATAATCCGCAATGCATTGAGGCGCTTGTTGAAAACGTGCGTGAGTATCTCGGAAGCCGTTCTCTCGTTATTCTTACGGGAGTGCTTGCCGATAAGGATTTTGAGAGTATGTACGGTGAGATGTCGGAGTACGCCTCCGAGTTCGTTACGGTAACACCTCCCAATCCGAGAGCGCTTGACTCAAAGGACTTGAAGGAATATCTTAAGCGTTACGGTAAGCCTGTGACCGCTTGTGAAACGATTTCCGACGGCGTTGAGCTTGCCAAGACAAAGGCAGGAGAGACGGGAGTCGTGCTTGCCTACGGCTCACTTTATATGGTAGCCGATATTGAAAAATACGCTAAGTAATATGGACGAAAAGGGATGAGCTGTCGGCTCATCCTTTTTCTACGTTGTACGTTCATTGGCACGGCGTAGGTTGAAAAAAGCACGTTTTGAGTTATATCGAAATTGTCAACCGCCTTAATAAGCCCGACGCATCCCACTTGAAAAAGGTCGTCGGGATTTTCTCCTCTTGAATTGAATTTCTGAATAACGCTTAAAACCAGACGCAGATTTCCGAGGATAAGCTCCTCACGGGCTTCATTGTCTCCCGACCTCGCCCTTTTCAAAAGCTCTTGCTTTTCTTTTGCCGTAAGCGTCTTTAATTTAGCGGTGTTGACACCGCATATCTCAACCTTATTGTACATACCGTTAACCCTCCTTGGTAAATCTTTTAACAGTATTCCCCTAAAAGACGGCTTTTATTTTGTGAAAAAGAGTAAAAGTTTTTGAAAATCGTCAATTTTTTGTCAATTCGATATTTACAAATTGAGGAAAATAATGTATAATGGTACGGTAAATGTAAAATACATAGGAAAGAGGAAAAGAAATGGAAAACAAGATTTTAGTTGAAACTTCCGCAAGACACGTACATCTTACCGCAGAGCATATCGAAATTCTCTTCGGCAAGGGTGCAACTCTTACACATAAGAAGGACCTTTCTCAGCCCGGTCAGTTCGCTTGTGAAGAGAGAGTTACAGTTGAAGGCCCCAAGGGTGCTATCAAGAACGTAATTATTCTCGGCCCTGCAAGACCTCAGTCTCAGGTTGAAGTGTCCCTCACTGATGCACGTTCACTCGGCGTTGTTGCTCCTGTTCGTGAATCAGGCGACCTCGCAGGCAG
>JAFYTG010000047.1 GCA_017558945.1 Clostridia bacterium | reverse complement strand
ACTCCTTATAGTTACGGAAGGGAGTATCCCAAGCGCCCATTCTCGCACGGCTTGCCCATACGGATGCGGGCATATCGGAAACCTCCATCATAGGCTCACGCTCGCATCTCTTGAGAATTTCGTGAACGAAGAGCGCAATATAGTATGCGGTCTCACCCTTTCCGCAATGACGGCAGGTTCCGTCGATAGCATCGATGTAAATCATATCAAAGCCGCCTCGGTTATACGCATCGGCAGTATTTTTTGCCACCTCGATAAATAGGTCGCTTCCGAGTACGGGACAGAAGCGGTCGAAGAGACCCGTCATACGCTTGACGACCTCTCCCTTCTTGTGCTTTACCGCCTTTGTACCGCAAGCACCTCTTACACAGCTTTTGAAGCCCTTTTCGTTATACTCAAACTTAATAAGCTCCTCCCCTATCATAATATAGGGAAGCTCACGGCGGAAGAAGCCGTATTCGTGAGGAAGCTCTGCAAGGGACTCGTTTACCGTAATAAAGTCGGTATCAGCGTCAATGCTATCGGAAAGCGTGAAGGTCTCACAGTATTCAAGGTCTGCCTGACGCTTGGGGTCCGAAAGTATTTCGTGGCAGGATGCCTGAATATAAAAGGCATAGGTGTGAAGAGCCGACTGCATTCCGTTCTCGTTGAGGAAGTCGGAAACCTTCTCCTTGAACTCCTCGTGGGTTTCGTATCTCATAGGCTTGAAGTCGCCCTGTCGGTGATTGTACATTCCCTGATGGAAGTCGAGCTGGTCAACGCCTCTTGCTTTATAGACGGGAAGCATTTTTTCAAGGTACTCACGGGAGGATTCATACACGATTACATAGTCGCCCTGAGCCGCGTGGTTTTCCCACGACCAAGGGCCTGAATGGTGAAGCAAAATACCCTTCTGCGAGTCAATCTTGAGGCAAAGCTCCTGAAGAGCCTTGCGGAGACAAGGCTTGGGGATTACGACAAGACCGAGACGCGCGCCCTTTGCTCCGCCGAGATGCTCTCTTACAAGACCCTTGGTTTCAAGGGCGAAGCCGTCGGGGAAAAACCCGGGGTCAACGTTTACGGTCATGGCAACCGCACCTGCACGGCAGGTATTTTCATCCTTGCGGTCGTAGGAATAAAGAGCGTTTGCGATATAAAGAGAATGGACTCCCTCGGGAAGTGAGGAAAGCACCTCGAAAATAAAATGCTCATCGAACGCCTCTGCCAGAATCTCCACACTACCCTTTTCGGTGTCAAGCGTAAAAATTCCGTCCTTGAAGGAAAGGGACTTGGTCTCATATTGCTCTCCGAGGGCGTTGGCAAGATAAAAGAACGGTACGGGGTCTCCCATAATGCTTGTGCCGTTCTTTTTTTCGGTTATGGAAAGAACGGTGGCATCCGTTACTGATATTTCAAATTTTACGTGTTCGTTTTCAAAAACCACGCTTTTTGCGGTTTGCTTGATAAAAGCACTCATAAAGCCTCCGACAAGGGTTGATTTTTATTATATTAATACGCCCCTTATACGCCTACCTTATCATACTTTAAACGCATTTGTCAACCCATTTGAAAAACTTTTGAAATTTCGGAACTTTACACAAAATACACACCTCTTTTTGATAAAAATACCCAACCTCCTTGCAAGAGGTTGGGTATAATTATATTGCTTTCCGCGTCAGAGAAGGACTACGTTTGCGCCGTAATCGGTAATCTCGTCGTAATAATACTTAACGGAGAACTTGGAGAAATAAATGCTGAAATACTTCTTATACTTATCGTGTATCTTATCACAAACAGCGTTAAACTCTTCCATATACTTATCGCCGTTTTCGGTATCACCCTGATATTTTGCACAGTAGGCTTTAGCATAAGTGAGGATAAATTCCGAATGCAAGGACAGAAGCTCCCATGAAATATGGATAGCTCGGGGAAGGTCCCTTGCAAGATTCTTATCAATAACGGGGGTCATATCGGCAACGAGCTTTTCAATCCTTGCGGCAAGTGCCTTCTGGTCACCCTTTGTACCTTCGTTGTCGGTATAATAGCGGTAGATTACAGAGAAAGCATCGGTAACCTTATCAAGATAATCGAACACGACCTTATAATCTCTTCCGAAGGTCTCCTTGAAGCAGAGCATTTCCTCGGCATCGTAATCAACGTCTCTGTTCCAAAGAGTACGAGCCATGATTCTGTGAGGAAAATCGTGAGGTATCTGACAGTTGTATATTTCACAGGAAACACTACCGCCAAGTCCGAGATTCTTAAGGTTGTACATATCCTCATAGATTACACGGGAGAGGTTGCGGTAACCGGGTGCCTTGTACTGATTCCACATAAGGTGGTAGTCAAAGAGGAAGGAGTCACCCTTGAGCTGCTTCTCCTGCCAATCGCGGAGGTAGATAAGGTTTTCCGCCGCACTGCGAGGCCAGATAAGGTTGTTTCTCACATAGGGAGTTTTCTCGGCAGGCTTATCAAAGTCGGAATAGCTTGTGTCATAGGTACGGGTGATGGGTGCAAACATAAGTATAAAGCGGTCGGGGTTTTCGACAGTAAATTCCAAAGGCTCCCAGAGTAAGTCAACGTAGATAAGGCATACGATTCGCGAGGTAATGCCTGCCTCGGTAAGTCTTCTGTCAAGGTCATTGAGTATCATAACGTACCAGTCTGACGGACGGTGCTTCTGACAGTCCTCACACTCGCAGTGGTTGTTACAGCCGTCTGCAAGCCAATAGTGGAGGTAGTCGATACCTGGATTTTCCTTAAGGTATTCAACGATGCAGTTGTTCATATAATCGCGGAGAGCCTCCTGCGAATAGCAAAGCTGAGTTCCGAAAAGGTTCTGTCCGAGGTAAAGTCCTCTTTTGCCGTCTCTCATTGCCATCTTGGAACGCTGTTCCTCGGTAAAATCTTCGTCGGTAAGTCCCGAAACGTGAGTATGATCGTGGTGACCGAGTGCCTCAATATGCCATCCGTGACCTACCGCGTGACGCTTGAGACCTCTCTTTTTAGCCTCAATCGAAACCATTCTGAACGCCGCCTTGTAGTCGTCCTCCTCAAGTCCGTTGTAATCGCAATAGCCCTTGAAATACTTTTCGGGTGCAAGGGATTCAACGAAGTAGTTGTTCATTCCCTCCTTAGCCATCCAGTCGAGCATATCAATTGCAGTCTGAGTGGACGCCTTACAGTCAAGGTTGATACCTCTGAAGCGGTAGTCTGCCTTTTCCTCATATTCAAAATTAAGAGGTGCGAGTGTCTTTTCCTCAATAATTTCACCGTCACGTCCCGGTCTTATCCACTTACAGCCAAGCTTCTTGAGAAGGCTGTAAACCGCAATAAGCACCGAGGTGGGATTTGTACCTGCAATGATACCTGCGTTGTTCTTTATGGAAATCTTAAACGCATCGTCGATATCGGGATCGGCAACCTGAGGTGCAAGTGCAGGGTCGGCAACAAGCCATATACCGCTCTTGTGGGTGGGAGTATAAGAGCCGTAATAAAAGGGCTCAACGTCAATAGTCTTATCAATTTTATAAAGATAACGGCGAAGCTCGTCAAGAGCAAAGCCGACGGTCTCGTTCATTCCTACGAGGCAAAGCTCAATTCTCATAATTTTTTCTCCTTATATAAGCACGACATACGCACCGTTCTCGGTTATTTCATCGCAATAGAATTTTACCGAGGAGGTAGCATAATTATAGTTGAAGTAAGTGGGGAACTGCTTGAATATCTTATCGCATACCGCGTAAAATTCCTTAACGTGCTTTTCCGATTCCTCTATCTTACCCTGATACTTTGCGGTATAGGCACGGGCGTAAGGAATAACGAAATCGGTGTGTGCAAGAAGCATCTCCCAGGACAGCCTCTGTGCCAACGGAAGATCACCTGCGATATTTCTTTCAATTTTCGGCAGAAATTCCGCAACGGCTTTTTCGGTAGCCGACGCGAGAGCCTTCTGCTCAGCCTCGCAAGCGTTCTTATCGTTATAATAATCGTAAACGACCTTGAAGGCGTTGGTTATTCGGTCAAGATAGTCAAACGCCGTCCTCCAATCCTCTCCGTAGTTCTCCTTGAAGAACTGCTCCTCCTCGGCGTAATAGTCAACGTTACGGTTCCAGAGGGTACGTGCCATAATTCTGTGAGGAAAATCGTGAGGTATCTGACAAGCAACGATCTCGCAGGAGATATTTCCGCCGAGCCCTATATTCTTGAGGTTATACATATCCTCGTAAATAACTCTCGAAAGGTTGCGGTAGCCGGGAGCCTTGTACTGATTCCACATAAGGTGATAGTCAAAGAGGAAGGAGTCGCCCTTTATCTGATGCTCCTGCCAATCGCGGAGATAGGCAACGTTATCGGCAGCGTTACGGGGCCATTCAAGCTTATTTCTGACGTAGGGAGTCTTATTTGCAGGCTTGTCAAAGTCCGAATAGCTCGTGTCGTAGGTACGGGTGATGGGAGCGAACATTAAGATAAAGCGGTCGGGATTTTCAAGCTTGAAATCCACGGGCTCCCAGAGAAGATCAACGTAGATAAGGAATACTACTCTTGCGGTGATGCCCTCCTCGGTAAGACGCTTATCAAGCTCGTTGAGCATCACAACGTACCAGTCGGACGGACGGTGCTTCTGACAGTCCTCACACTCGCAGTGGTTGTTAACGCCGTCTGCAAGCCAGAAATGAAGGTAATCAACCTCTCTGTGCTCCTTGAGGTAATCGGTTATATCCTCCACCATTCTGTCTCTCAAGTGCTTTTGAGAATAGCAGAGCTGAGTTCCCGAGATCATACCGTCCTCACGGTAGAGACATCTCTTTCCGTCTCTCATTGCAAGGCAGGATATCTGCTCCTCGGTAAGCTCGTCCATGGATATACCCGAAAGCTTATCCATATTGGTATAATTGATCGCCTGCATATGCCAGCCGTGACCTGCGGTGTGATATTTTATACCGCGCTTCTTCATTTCCTTCATAAAGCGCTTATGTCCCGCAGCCCAATCCTCCTCGGTAAGATCGGGATGTTTTTTCTTTATATGGCTCACGGGATTTATGTATTCCTTGAAGAAGTTGTTCATTCCCTCCTTGGGAAGCCAGTCGAGAATATCGTAGCCCGTCTCTGCATTATAGCCGCAGTCAATACCTCTGAAGCGGTACTCGGATGCCTCCTCGTAGTCAAAATTAAGCTCGGTGAGTATAGATTTCGTAATCAGCTCACCTTGGATTCCGGGTCTTATCCAAGCACATCCGAGCTTTTTGAGAAGGCTGTAAACACCGATAAGCACGGAAATGGGGTTAGTACCTGCAATATATCCCTCGTTATCCTTGACGGATATCTTGAACGCATCGTCAAGCGTCACGTCGGGTACCGTCGGTGCAAGCTCGGGATTTTCCATTATCCACAAGCCGCCCTTACGGCACTCGTTATATTTGTCGTAGTAAAAGACCTCAATGTGAACGGTCTCGTCAATCATATGAAGGTAACGGCAAAGCTCCTCAACTGCAAAAGCAACAGTCTCGTTATCACCGACACGGCAAAGCCTTAAAATCATAGTATTTCTCCTTGTGGCATTTTTCTTTATTCTATCAAACCTATGCAGTAATTGTCAAGAGATTGGACAATTTTTCTTTAATTAAAATAATTACAAAATGTCGGCTTTTTCGCACATATTACTATTGAAAAGACGGGTAATTGTTGATATAATATTGTAAATTCGATAAATACACTATATTAAAGAGGTATGATATGAATACTAAGGCAATTATTGAAAAAATCATAAACGGCGGATTTGACAGCGAGCTGACTCTCCTTGCCTATCCCGATATCGACAAGGCAAGAGAGCGTCTCCTTCAAGCCGTTCAAAAATTCGTGACTCTCTTCGGTGACAGAGAGTGCGTATATATTATTTCGGCTCCCGGACGTACCGAGCTTTCGGGAAATCACACCGACCATCAAGGCGGATGCGTGCTTGCAGGAAGCGTAAACCTTGATACGCTCGCCGTCGTTTCTCCGAGAGAGGACAAGAACGTAACGGTAGCCTCCGAGGGCTATGAGCCATTCACCGTCACCCTTGACACCCTTGAGCCTATCGAGGCTGAGAAGGGTCATTCCGAGGCGATAGTGAGAGGCGTTGCGGGTATCATCGGCTGTGTCAAGGGCTTTGACGCCTATACCACCTCCAACGTACCCAAGGGAAGCGGACTTTCCTCAAGTGCCGCCTTTGAGGTGCTTATCGGAAAAATACTCACCTTCCTTTCGGGCAAGGAGTCCACTCCTATGCTTCTTGCAGAAACGGGACATATTGCCGAGGTAAAATATTTTGGAAAGCCCTGCGGAAAAATGGACCAATATGCTTGCGCAACGGGAGGCGTCGTATTCCTCGACTTCAAGACGGACGACACCTACTCCAAGGCAATAGCCGTTGATTTCGAAGCCCTCGGCTACACCCTCGTTATTACCAACGCAGGAGGAAGTCACGCGCATCTTACTCCCGAATACGCATCGGTACCCGAGGAAATGCGTGAGGTTGCGAGAGCTCTTGGCAAGTCAAGACTTTCTGAAATTCCCACAACCGAGTTTTTCAGAAAATTCTCCACTCTTCGAGGAAGAGTATCCGACAGAGCCCTTTCACGCGCGCTTCACTACTACACTGAAATTGACAGAGTTGAAAAGCAAAGAGATGCACTCGAAAAGGGTGATATTGACACCTACCTTGAAAATATGCAGGGCTCGGGAGACTCCTCCCTTCTCAACCTCCAGAACATATATCCCACGGTTGATATAAACGAACGCTCCCTCTCTCTCGCGCTCGGCATATCCAAGCTTCTCGGAGCGGTAAGCCGTGTACACGGAGGAGGCTTTGCAGGTACGATTCAGGCACTTGTCAAGAACGAGGAGGCCGATTCCTACATTGAGGAAATGGACAAGATATTCGGCAAGGGAAGTGCGACGGCGGTAAGAATCCGTCCCGTAGGCGCATACGTTTTAGGCGAGGAAAACTGATATGAACAAGGCTTTTTATTCATTTCTCGAGCATTCGGTCAAGACGGGACTTATTTCCGAGGAGGATATAATCTATTTTACAAATATGCTGACGGCAAGGCTGGGGCTTGACTCACCTCCTGACGAGGAGGAGGCTGACCTCTCCTTTACCGAGGCCTTGAGGGGACTCTCGGAATACGCCTCAAGCGTTGGTATCATTGAGGATACCGCAGGTGAGCGCGATATTTTCGAGACCGAGCTTGCAGGACTTGTGACGGCGCGTCCGTCCGAGATAAACGCTGAATTTTACAAGCTTCACGCTGAGTCGCCCGACAAGGCGACAGACTGGTTCTTCTCCCTTTGTAAAAGCAACAATTACATAAGGTGCGAGGATATTGCAAAGAACGTCGAATACAAAATTAAAACCGATTTTGGTGAGCTTGAAATTACGATAAACCTTTCCAAGCCCGAGAAGGACCCGAGGGATATCGCAAGAGCGGCAAAGGCGGCTTCCTCAAACTATCCGAAATGCGCTCTCTGTCCCGAAAACGAGGGCTACAAGGGTCGCTCAAACCATCCGCCGAGGGCAAATCTGCGAGTCATTCCCATCAAGCTTCAAGGAGAGGAATGGGGCTTCCAGTACAGTCCCTACGCTTACTTCAACGAGCATTCAATAGCACTGTCGAAGGAGCACAGACCCATGGCTATCCACCGCCGTGCGTTTGCAAATCTTCTCGACTTCGTTGACCTTTTCCCGAGCTACTTCGCAGGCTCCAACGCCGACCTCCCAATCGTCGGCGGAAGTATTCTTTCCCACGAGCATTATCAATGCGGAAGGCATACCTTCCCGATGATGAAGGCAGGAGCACAGCTTCCTCTTACCTTCAAGGGCTTCGAGGAGCTTGATTGCTGTAAGATTGCGTGGCCTATGCCCTGCATCAGAATAAAGGGCGCGGACAGAGAAAGAATACTCGATCTTGCAGAAAAGATACTCAACCGTTGGCGTGGCTACACCGATGCGGAAGCATTCGTTTTTGCCGAGACCGACGGTGTGCCTCACAATACAATAACGCCCATCGCATACAAGACAGACGGCAATTACGTTCTCGACCTTGTGCTTCGAAACAATATTACCACCGAGGAATGCCCTCTCGGTCTTTACCATCCTCACGCCGACAAGCATAACATAAAGAAGGAAAATATCGGTCTTATCGAGGTTATGGGTATGGCTATCCTCCCTGCAAGGCTCAAGAGTGAGCTTGAGGAGGTTGAAAGGGTAATTTTAAACGGCGAAAATCCGCTTGACAATCCCAAAACGGCACATCACGCCGAATGGATAAAAAAATACGGACTTGCGCCGTGTGACAGCCTTTCCGAAAAAATCCGAAACTCAGTAGGCTTGACCTTTGCGGGAGTTTTGCTCGACGCAGGCGTTTACAAGCCCGATGAAACGGATGCGTTTATGAGATTTATAAACAAGGTAAACGAGGCATGACAAAGCTTGATTTAGTTATTAAAAATGCAACCGTCATTGACGGCACGGGTGCGGAGGGATATATATCAGACGTCGGTATCAAGGACGGAAAAATCGCAAAAATCGGAAACGGTCTCGAGGCTGAAAAAACGATTGATGCGAGCGGACTTATACTGACTCCCGGATTTATTGACTCTCACAGCCATTCTGACAAATCACTCATTACGTTTCCCGACCTTGCCGAAAAGCTTGAGCAGGGCATCACCTTCTCAATCGGAGGTATGTGCGGAAGCTCTTATACTCCCATTGAGGTAAACGGAAGGCTTGAGAGCGTTGAGGAATTCTTCTCGAAATTTGAGGGAATATCCTTCGGCTCAGGAACTGCAATCGTCGTGGGACACAATACTATAAGACGTGCAGTAATGGGTACGGTAAATCGCCTTGCCACTCCCGAGGAGCTTGAAAAAATGAAAACGCTTCTCCGTGACTCTCTCAGGGCAGGTGCAATCGGTATGTCATTCGGGCTTTTTTATACGCCAGGATGCTACTCAAGCATTGAGGAATGCATCGAACTTGCAAGAGTGGTTTCAGAGGAGGGAGGACTTCTCACCTCTCACATAAGAGGAGAGGCTGACAATCTGCTTGAATCGGTTGAGGAATATCTCAAAATCATCAAGGCGTCGGGCTGCCGTGCGGTATTCTCCCATCACAAATCGGCTGAAAAGCAAAACTGGGGCAAGGTCAAGGAAAGCATCGCAATGATAGACCGTGCCATTGCGGAGGGGTACGATATATATCTCGACGTATATCCCTACACCGCCTCCTCCACTACCCTTCTTGCACGCTTCCTGCCGAAAAAATATCATCCCGAGGGAACGACGAGACCCGTCGAGCTTCTTCGCAATCCCGAGACTCACAAGATAATATACGACGGAGAATACGCCCGTTGGGGTAACGATATCTCCTGGACGATAGTTACGGGCTACAACGGTCATCCCGAGTACGAGGGACTCACCGTCAACGAAATTGCCGAGCGCGAGGGTAAAGCCGACAATCTCGAAATGGCGTTTGAGATAATCCGACAGACCGAGGGCACGGCTCGGGGATGCTTCTTCACCATGTGTGAGGAGGACGTGGAATACGTAATTTCTCATCCGAGAGCGATGATATGCACCGACTCGTCGGTAGCGTGTGGCAAACGTCAATTCCATCCGAGACTGCGTGCCTCCTTCATTCGCGCGCTGGCAAAATACACCCGTGACAGAGGAATAGTATCCCTTCCCGAGATGATTCGCAAAATGACCTCTCTGCCCGCACACGTCTACGGGCTTGGCACGAAGGGTGTTATCCGTGAGGGAATGGATGCCGATATCTGCATTTTCAATTACGAGAGGCTTCGTGACGTGGCTGACTATAAGACTCCCACGCTTTATAACGAGGGTCTTGAATACGTGCTTGTCAACGGAAAGGTTGTAGTTGAAAATAATCGTCACAACCTTGTTAAGCAAGCAAAGCTATACAAAAAAATCCGCTGAAAAGCGGATTTTTTAATTTACAGAGTATCTGTAATTTTCTTTATTTTTGCAATATCCTCGTCGGACACGCCCTCACCGAAGTCGGAGTAGGGATTATCCGAGGCACTCTTACCCGTAAGGCATTTGCACCATAAAAGACCGAGCGCACATTCACCGAGGCGGTTGGCGTGGAAGGTATCAAGATGCACCTTGAAGCCGTTCTCGACAAGTACGCTGAAAAGCTTACCCGACGGAATCACAAGGTCGGCATTTATCGACTTTGCCGCCTTTTCATAAGCCTTATGAATATCGGCGTACATTTCACCGTGAGTCTTATAGCCCATAAGATTTATAAGCTTGTCGCTCTCATTCTCATAAGCCCAGGTCTCGTGGATTATCTGCTTTGCATTTGGACAAAGAGCCTTGACGTAATCCGAAAGCTCTGTAAGATAGGGCTCATAGCTTTCGTATTTCGTGGAGAAGGGGCTTGCCTGCTGGAAGGAAATAAAATCCCACGGTCTGTTGAGAAGCGCCTCGTCAAGAGACACGTAAAAGCCCGTATCCACACCGTTTACCTGCAAAGCATACGCACGCTCACCGGAGTGCATATTTCGGAAATGTCTGTCAAGCGGACAACCTCCGATATACAGATTCACAACGGTTATATCGGGAGAAATCGAGTGAAGGTAGCGTGAGGAATTACGGGAAAAGCTGTTACCTATACAGAGTACGTTAATCATAATTCTGCAAGAATCTTCTTGCCCTCCTCGATAATTCTCTCGGCAACGCCTGCCTTGAAGTTAGAGCTTCTTGCCTCATAGCCTCCCTCGTCGTAGGAGTCAATCATCGGGAAATATCCCTCACTTCCGTTGGTAAGGCAGGTAGGACAAATCATTTTCCAGCCCTCAGAGGACTTGATTCCTCTGCCGATACCCGTAAAGGGCTCACCGGGAATACCAAAGAATACAACGTCACCGATTGCAAGAGCCGAGAAAAGCATCGGGAAGAATTCGGGACCGTGCTCAAGTCTTACCATACGTCCCGCCTCGGCAACGACGGTGGTAAGCATCATAGCCTTATAGGGTATCTCCTCGTCTCTGCCTGCGTTATGTAAATCGTTGTACTTATGAGCAAGAGGCATATCCTCGGGCTTCGGCATATTCGAGGGAATATTCACGGTCTTCTGCATATAGCGAAGGCTGTCAACCTCGATATACTCAACCTTGTCCCAGATCTGCATAACCGCACCCGTTACGACTCTGCCTATATGACGTGCGTGACCGTAGCCTCTCGAGCAGCCGTCGAAATCGTTGAAGAGGTCGTTGAAATCGCCTGCCTTGGGATGCACGTTAACGTGGTTTACGTCACCCTGAGCGCCGTTGAAGAAGATGCACTTTGTATTTTCAATAGCACGCTCGGTAAAGCGACGGGTAAACGCAGGCCAGTCACCCGAAAGCTTACAGCCTCCGACAACGTCGGGATGATTTGCAAAGTTAACAAGCGCAATGCTCTCTCCGCCCTCTCGGTCAAAGCGGACGAGGTTTACTCTCTCGTCAACGTCACCGATGGGATGAAGTATTTCGGGATTATTTACACCTGGATTGGTCTTGGCGCTTCCGTCCTTCATTCTGAAACGGCGTACGAAGGCTACGTTTTCAGCCTTGCCTACACCGATACCCATACGGGCAGGCTTACGGTCAGCCATAGCCTCGGAGGATACCTCGACGATTCTGTCGGAGAGAAAATCAAGATACTCCGTAACCATTTGAAGCTTGTTGGCATCCGCCTTTATTGCATCGGTGATTTTCGTAAAGGGACCCGTGTGAGTATGAGTCGAGTGAATATATACAGCCTCGGCATCAACTCCCGTTTTTTCGGCAACTCTGTTCCTTACGCTCGTAGTATAATCCGTCATAGTATAACAAAGGTCGAGGGTGACCATTATTGCAGTCTTATCCCCTACGCTTATTGCAACGGCACATGCCTCAAGCTCGTCAAGAACTCCGTCGGCAAGTCTCTCTATAAAATAACCGCTGATATCAATACCCAGCTTGGGTGTGATAAGTGTTCTTGCATAGCCTACCTTTAAATTACTCATAATTTATCATCTCCGTAAAAGATTATTTTTTTAAATTCTAACACGCAAACAACTCATATGTCAATAGAAAGGGGGAAAAATAATTAATCCATAAAACGATTAATTTGTCCAATGTTGATTTTTTTGAAGTCTTATGTTATAATAACAAAGGCGATTGGATTATTATGCCAATTTTTGAATTTTTTACCCACCGAAAGCTTTGTGCAAAATGCAACAAATCCTTTTGCTTTGTTGTTGAAAATCACGATTTTGATTTGTGGTTATTGACATATTAAAGGAAAGAGAGTAAAATTTTTCAGTGGGTGAATAAATATGGAGAAACAAGTGAATCACGGACAGCAATTAATCAAAGAAAATAACGAAAAATTACTTTTTAAGCTGGTGAGAGAGCACACCACCCTTTCCCGTGCAGACCTCAAAAGACTGACGGGGCTTTCACCGACGACAGTTTCATCACTTGCCGACGACCTCATTGCCAAGGGGCTCTTTATTGAGACGGGCATCAAGGAGGTCAAGTCCTCGGGACGTAAGGCGACCCTTATGGAGATAAAGCCCGACGGCGGATACTTCATCTGCGCCGACGTAGGCAAGAAGATAACGACTGTCGAATGCCTTGACCTTACCTTCAAGGTTGTAAGACATTTCGAGACCGAGACCACCGACCTTTTAACACTTGCGGAGAAAATCAAGAACACAATTCTCTCCTTTGCATCCAAGCCCGACACAAACGTTATCGGTGTCGTTATAGGCGTTTCGGCAATAGTCAAGCATTCAAGAATAATTTCCTCGTCAGCCCTACTCAACACAGACGGTGCTGACGCCTTCGTGGAAATACTTTCAAACACACTTGAGGGTGTTCCCTTCTATCTGCAATGCGACTCCAATATGAAGGCGTATGCCGAAACCATTCAGGATAAGAATCTGAAGGATATCATCTCCATCGACATTGACGACGGAGTCGGTGCAGGCATACTTTTAAAGGGACGCATCTTCTCGGGACACGACGGTGCGGCAGGAGAGTTCGGACATATGTCGATTGACGTAAACGGACCCGTTTGCACCTGCGGAAACAGAGGATGTCTTGAGCCTATGATTGCAATTCCCGCAATCGTTAAGCGTGCGCACGAGCTTGACCCGTCAATCGAGAGCTTTTCGCAGGTCGTTTGCAACACCGACAAATTCCACGGACTCATTTGCGAGATTGCGGAGTACCTTTCCTACGGAATTATCAATCTTGCAAACCTCTTCAATCCCCAAGAAATCGTCATCATCGGTCCAATCACACGACTCGGTGACACTTTCCTTGAGCACGTAAGAGAGTTCACCTATCCAAGACTCACGCTCAATCAGGCAAAGATAAGCTATTCAACGGTACCCGGTAACCCCGTAACCGTCGGATGCGCAAAATATGCCTTTGACCATATTTTAATTTAGTATTTTTATTTTTAGGAGGATCATATATTATGGCAGAAAAAGAAATTGTAATGAACGGTGCCGGCATTGAAGAAATCGGTTTCCCGATGTGGCCCCAGTTCGACCCCAAGTCTCTCGAAGAGATCGTTGAGCCCTTAAAGAACGGTAAGGTTTCTTACTGGACCGGTAAAAAGGGTATGGAATTTGAGGATAAGTTCGCTGAGTGGTCGGGTGCTAAGATGGCTATCTCCTGCACCAACGGTACCGCAGCGCTTCACATCGCTCTCGCAAGCCTCGGTGTAGGCCCCGGCGATGAGGTTATCGTTCCCTCTTACTCCTTCATCGCATCCAGCTTCTCTGCAGTTCAGGCAGGTGCTATTCCCGTATTCGCAGACGTTACCGAGGATCACACCATTGACCCCGATTGCATCGAAAAGCTCATCACCAAGCGCACCAAGGCTATCGTTGTAGTTCACCTTTACGGTGTCGTATGCGATATGGCAAGAATTATGGATATCGCAAAGAAGCACGACCTCAAGGTTGTTGAGGACTGTGCTCAGTGTATCGGCGGTCGCTTCAACGGTAAGATGGTTGGTACCATCGGCGACGCAGGCTGCTACTCCTTCTGTCAGTCCAAGCACTTCACCACCGGTGGTGAGGGCGGTATGGTTATCACTATGGACGAGGATCTCGGCTGGGAGTGCCGCTCCTTCCGTGACCACGGCTACGACGTTCGTACCCGTATGAATATGCTTGCTCTCGAGGAGAAGCTCCCCTACATTCACCGTCGCGTAGGCTTCAATTACAGAATGACCGAAATCCAGTCCATCATCGGTATCAACGAGCTCGCTCGCTTCGACACCTACAACCTCCCCCGTCGTATTAAGTACGCTAAGATGTACGACGAGGCATTTGCAGGCGTTAAGGGAATCGCTAAGCTTCCCTACAACTCCGCTGAAAGAGAAAACTCTTACTGGTGGTATCCCATCACTCTCGACCTCGACGCTATCGATTGCAAGGCTCAGGACGTTCTCAAGGAGCTCGCAGGCATGAAGATTCCCTGCTACGGTATCCAGTGGCCCGAGGCTTACGAGGAGAAGGCTTATCAGGAGCACGGCGGCTTCGGCTCCTGCAAGTTCCCCTTCGAGTCTGCTGAATACGCTGATCCCAAGTCTGTTGACTACAAGAGCGTTGTTTGCCCCAAGGCTAAGAGCCTTCGTGACAGAACAGTTTGTCTCTTCCTCCATCCTACCTGGGATGAGTCTCACATTGAGCGTTGCATTAACGGACTGAAGGCTGTTCTCGCAAATCACACCAAATAATTTTTGCGGCAGATAAGCTGCGTACTACTGCGTTAAAAACAAGATAGGCACACCTCGAAATACGTAAGTATTCCGTCGGTGTGCCTACTTATTTTTGCCTTGTATTACTTGCTTCTCTTTGCAAAAACAGTGCGGTTATTTAATAATAAAACAAATATGGGAGACCAGATCAGGTCTCCCTCTTTTGTTGCCTTGTCTTAGACGAATTTATTTAGCAAAACAAGACAAGAGATAAGCTGCGTACTACTTCGTTGTCATCGGGATTCGACGAGCTCGAAATACCATCGTATTCCTTCGCTCGCCTCACCCTT
>JAFYTG010000046.1 GCA_017558945.1 Clostridia bacterium | reverse complement strand
CTATATATGGTCCACGCTTATTTTACAACGGTTGAAATTTGAAACAAGCTTGACAAAAAGGAAGAAAACAGACTCGTTTGAGTTTGTTTTCAAACAGTTCTTTTATCGCTTGTCTCTTATCTGTTATCTTGAAAATATGGACTATATAAAGTCTATATATAACCTAAAAATTAATTGCCACTCAGGGCAATTAATTTTTCAAAGGCACAAAAGTTTTTGGGGGTAAAGGGGGCTTTTTTCAAAAAGCCTCCTTTTATTGATAAAATGAAGAAAGCAGACTCAAACGAGTCTGCTTTCAACCGTTTTACCAGTCAGACGTCAAACATTTTAACACTTTTGACGCACTTCTCACCGTCAATATCGATCACTTCACCGAGTGCGAAGAAGACGCCGTTTTCGTCATAAAGGCGTACACGCTCGTTTACCTCGGGGAGAGTTAATTTAGCTCTTGACGAGTAAATAGGCTGACCGTTGCGGGCGAGCTTTGAATAGAAGGCAGCGAGGTGTATTTGGTCAAGCGAATCGAAAAGGCTTTCGGTCTCAAGAATCAGCTCACCGAGTCTGTCCTCCTCGGCGTATTTCTCTACCTCTTCAAGCGTATAGGCTTTATCAAGCGTGAAATTACCCGACGAAATACGGCAGAGACCGCTCATAGCACCACCGCAGCCGAGCTTTTTACCTATATCGGCAACAAGCGTGCGTATATAAGTACCCTTTGACACCGAAGCGGAAAATTGCCACTCGTTACCCGACAGCTTTTCAATATCCCAGATTCTGTCGATATTGATAAGCCTTGCCTCGCGCTCTATCTCGATTCCTTGACGTGCGAGGTCGCAAAGCTTTTGTCCGTTCACCTTCAAGGCGGAATACATAGGAGGTATCTGACGGCTTTCACCTATAAAAGAATTAATAGCAGAAATTATTTCCTCGTCAGTAGATGTAATCGGATACTCCGTAAGAATTTTACCGCTCGTATCCTCGGTATCCGTTTCAATTCCAAGGACCATTTTTGCACGGTAGCACTTGGAGTCGGTCACAAGAAAGCTGCTTGCCTTGACGGCGTTTCCCACAAGTATGGGTAAAACGCCCGTTGCCATAGGGTCAAGCGTACCCGTATGTCCGACCTTTTTTGTATGGAAAATTTTTCGTATTTTATTAACGGCGTCGTGACTTGTAAAGCCGTCGGGCTTATTGAGAACAAGCACGCCCGAATATTTTTCACTCATAAAGCATCTCTTTTCCTTCGGAAAAAATTAAAAGCCCCGACGGCGTTTGCCGTCAAGGGCTAAAGGCTTTGGCTTATTTAAGCCCTCACCCCAAAATATTGTTTTTTTCAAGATAGTCGCAAAGTGCTTTGACTGTCTCCTCGGCGGTCGCGCTGAAGAAGCAGCCTGATGCCGAATGATGACCTCCGCCACCGAATGCCGCGCAGATTTTTGAACAGTCTACGCTATCCGTACTACGCATTGACACCTTGAAGCCGTCGGGTCTTTCCTTGAGGGTTATGCCGAGTAAAACGCCCTCGGGAAGCTTTGCAAGCTGTTCAACACCTGCGGTCTCGTTGTCGGCAAGACCGATTTTTTCAAGAAGAGCGTTGGTCACGGTTGCAACGGCAACCTTGCCGTCGAAAAGGAAGAGAAGACTTGAAAGCACCTCTGCCTCAAGGCTTATCTGCTTACGGCTCTTGGTGATAAAAAGGGGAGTGTTGAGGTAACCGAAGTTACCGCTGGGTGCGTATTTGCAAAGCTTTGCTGCCGTTTCAAAGGTGTTAGCGGTGGTGTTGGAAAACTTAAAGCATCCCGTGTCGGTCGCAATGGCGGTGTAAAGACATTCGGCAATATATCGGTCAGGCTCAACGCCAAGCTCGTTTATAAGCTCGAAGATAATCTCTCCGCAAGCGGCACGGTCGGGCTCACAATGAACGTGAGTCGCACTTATTGTGTTGGTGGAATGGTGGTCGATTGCAAGGTCGATTATCCTGTCACTCGGAAAATCCCCGAGAAGACTCGGTGATGCAACGTCTACCGTTACAGTAAGACTCGGAGTGAATACGGGATTGTCAACCTCGTGGATGTAGGCAAAGCTTTTCGGAAGTGTATCGTTTACGGTGACCCTTGCCGTTTTTCCAAGCTTTTTTAGTGCCGAGGCGAGTGCGTAGGCAGAGCCTAACGCATCGCCATCGGGATGAATATGCGTGAATATTTCAATCTTGTCCGAGCTTTTAAGAAGCTCGGCAACGTCACGGAGATTATTCATCACTTGCCTCGTCGTCGGATTTTACGTCAAGCTCTTTGAGAAGCGCTTCTATTCTTGCGCCGTGCTCTGCCGAGTCGTCATACTCAAAGGTAAGCTCGGGAGTAATTCTCAGGTCAAGGTTTTCGGCAAGACAACGTCTCAGGTAGCCCTGAGCGCTGTAAAGTCCTTTTTTAACCTCCTTGACGTCTGCATCCATACAGTTAAAATAGACCTTGGCAAACTTCATATCACGGGTAACACGCACCGCGGTGACCGTCACGAAAGCCGTAGCGACCCTGGGGTCCTTTACGGTGCGGAGGGCTTCACCGAGCACCTGCTTTGCCGCTTCATTGATTCTGTCCTGTCTGAATTTATTCATTATATTCTCCGATTATCTCTTTATCTCTTCCATAATGAAGGCTTCAAGGATATCGCCCTCCTTGATGTCGTTGAACTTTTCAAGTCCTACGCCACATTCAAAGCCCTGAGCAACCTCACGCGCATCGTCCTTGAATCTCTTGAGAGAGGAAATCTTGTCCTCAAAAATAACGATACCGTCGCGGACAACTCGGATTTGCGCGTTACGGGTAATCTTACCGTCGGTGATGTAGGAGCCTGCGATAACGCCGACGTTGGGTACACGGATGGTTTGACGAACCTCTGCGTGACCGAGAAGCACCTCCTGATAGGTGGGTGCAAGCATACCCTTCATAGCAGCTTCAACCTCTTCGATGCATTCGTAAATGATTCTGTAGCAGTGAATGTCAACGTTTGCCTTTGCAGCGGCGTCAAGCGCACGCTTGTCGGGACGAACGTTAAAGCCTATGATGATAGCGCCCGAAGCATCGGCAAGCATTACGTCGTTTTCGTTGATACCTCCGACCGCGTTATGAATTACGCGAACGCGTACCTCTTCGTTGGAAAGCTTTTCAAGAGAAGCCTTAACAGCCTCGGCTGAGCCTTGTACGTCTGCCTTAACAACGATGTTAAGCTCCTTGATGCCCTCCTTAACCTGATTGAACAGGTCGTTTAAGGATACCTTGCTGTTAGCGTTGAAGGTACGTTCCTTCTCTTCTGCACGTCTCTCGTCTGCAAGCTCTCTTGCCATTCTCTCGTCCTTAACGGCGTTGAGAATATCACCTGCTGCAGGTACGTCGGAAAGACCGAGAATTTCTACGGGAACGCTGGGGCCTGCGGTCTTGACCGTTCTGCCCTTATCATCAAGCATTGCACGAACACGTCCAACGGTAGTGCCTGCAATGATGTAGTCTCCTGCGTGGAGAGTACCGTTCTGTACAAGGACGGTTGCAACTGCACCTCTGCCCTTGTCGAGCTTTGCCTCGATTACGATACCTCTTGCCTCACGGTTGGGGTTAGCCTTAAGCTCTGAAACCTCTGCAACGAGAAGCACCGACTCAAGAAGGTCGTCAATACCCGTTCTTGCGAGTGCGGAAACGGGTACGCAGATAACGTCGCCGCCCCATTCCTCAGGAACGAGGTCATACTTGGTGAGCTCCTGCATGATGTTGTCGGGGTTTGCACCCGGCTTGTCCATCTTGTTTATCGCAACGATGATGGAAACGCCTGCCGCCTTTGCGTGATTTATAGCCTCAACGGTCTGGGGCATGATACCGTCGTCTGCCGCTACAACGAGAATTGCAATGTCAGTTGACTGAGCTCCTCTTGCACGCATTGCGGTAAACGCCTCGTGACCGGGAGTGTCAAGGAAGGTGATGTCACGTCCGTCAATGTTTACACGGTATGCACCGATGTGCTGAGTAATACCGCCTGCCTCACCCGAGGTAACGTTTGCGTGACGGATAGCGTCGAGAAGAGAGGTCTTACCGTGGTCAACGTGACCCATTACGCAGACTACGGGAGGACGCTCAACGAGGTCTTCCTTCTGGTCCTCGGAGGAGTCGATAACCTTCTCCTCGGTGGTAACAACGACTATTCTCTCGGCTCTTGAGCCAAACTCGTCGGCAACGATTGCCGCGGTGTCAAAGTCGATTGACTGGTTAAGGGTTACAAGCATACCAAGTCCCATAAGCTTCTTCATAACCTCTGCGGTCGTGATGTGAAGCTCCTTTGCAAGCTCGGAGACGATCATCTCCTCGGGAAGCTTGATAACCTCGGGAATCTTGGGCTTTTCGGGTGCCTTTGCAGGCTCGGGCTTTCCGCCCTTGCGACGCTTGTCAAAGCCCTTCTGCTGATTATTCTTCTTGTTAAACTTCTGTCTTCCGCCGTCTCCGCCGTCGTGAACGTAGTCGAGAAGCTTGTCGTCGTACTTGGAGAGGTCAACGCTTGACGTACCTCTGGTATCAACGACACGAATCTCCTTCTTAACGGTGGTGTCAGCCATAGGAGTACTCTTGACGTTTCTTTCAAGCTTTACGCCACCCTGCTTCTGTGCAGGCTTTTTATCCTCTGCCTTCTTTTCAAATGGCTTCTTTTCCTCGACGGGCTTCTTCTGCTCGACGGGTTTCTTTTCCTCGGCGGGCTTCTTCTGCTCGACGGGCTTCTTCTGCTCGACGGGCTTCTTTTCCTCAACGGGCTTCTTCTCGACGGGCTTCTTTTCCTCAACGGGCTTCTTCTGATCGACGGGCTTCTTTTCCTCAACGGGCTTCTTTTCCTCGACGGGCTTCTTTTCCTCGATGGGCTTCTTTTCCTCAATGGGCTTTTCCTCAACGGGCTTTTCCTCAACGGGCTTTTCCTCTGCTATGGTTTCCTTGTAGGGAGCAAGCTTGATTTCTCCGTTGATGTACTTGTCTATATCTGCAGGCGTGCAAAGTCCTGCAAGACGATAAATGATAAGGTCTGCCTCCTCCTCGGCAAGAGTCGTTGCCTTAGCGTCAACGAGTCCCTCAACCTGAGTGAGCAATGCTTTATTCTTAACATCGAAATCTTTTGCAAGAGCAGACACTTTAATTCTGTTATTTGTTGCTGCCATAAACTGTTCCTCCAATCGTTTACACTTCTTGGTGCTCCAAGCTGTTAATCACAAGATTCTTAAAGCCGATATCGGTCAGCGCGACGCAGGCTACGTTGTGAAGCTTTCCGAGTGCTGTGGCAAGCTCGGACATCGTATAGTCCACGGTTATTGCCTCAGCCTTATAAAACTCACAGGAGTCAAGTACCTCTTTCTTCGTGTTATCCGAGGTATCACTTGCAAGGATAACGAGGTGTGCGCGACGCTTTTTGACGGTGTCACGGACCTGCTCTGTGCCGAGTGTCAGCTTACCTGCCACCCGTGCAAGTCCGAGAGTTGATAAGAATTTATTCTGCTTTTGAGACATTATTCAGTGCCTCCTCAAGCTCGGCAAGAATACTGTCGGGAATGGCACACTCAAAGCTCTTTTCAAGTCTGCGAGCCTTGACTGCCTTCTTAAGACATTCGGCACTCTTACATATATATGCGCCTCTGCCTGCCTTCTTGCCGGTTGTATCGAGAGAAATTTCTCCCTCCTTGGTTTTCACTATGCGAACGAGCTCCTGCTTGGGAAAGGAGTTCATACATCCCATACATTTGCGTTCGGGTATTTTCTTCATCATCCGATATCAGTCCCTTGCATTAAAATTGTGATTTGATGTCTATCTTATAGCCGGTTATCTTTGCGGCAAGTCGGGCATTCTGACCCTTGTTACCGATAGCCAGCGAAAGCTGATCCTGAGGTACGATTACGGTACAGCCCTTTTCAAGCTTGCCCTCCTCGTTGATGCCGGTCGAGAGAGAAACCTCAACGACCTGAGCGGGCGAGAGAGCCGCCTTGATAAATTCCTCGGGATTTTCGCTGTACTCGATAATGTCTATCTTTTCACCTGCGATCTCGTTGGTGATGTTAGTCTTTCTCATTCCCTTAACACCTATACACGAGCCGATTGGGTCAACGTCCTTGTTGCGACTCCATACGGAAATTTTGGTTCTTGAGCCTGCTTCACGTGCGATAGAGTGAATGATTACAGTGCCGTCCTGAATTTCGGGTACTTCCAATTCAAAGAGTCTCTTTACAAGTCCCGGATGCTTACGGGATACGATGATTACGGGCTCCTTCGTATCGGTCTTTATGTCAACCACGTAAACCTTGAGCGCCTGACCCGAGCGGAGAATTTCTCCGGGAATCTGCTCAGCTTTTATAAGTGTTGCCTGATGCTTTCCTATCTCGAGAATTGCGTTGCCCGTGTTCTTGTCGATAAGCACGATGCGAGAGGTGATTATGTCGTTCTTCTTTTCCTCGTACTCGTCGATGAGCATTTGACGTTCAGCCTCACGGATGCCCTGAATGATAACCATCTTAGCCGCCTGAGCCGAGATACGTCCGAAATCCTTTGTCTTGATTTCCTTTTCATACACGTCACCGAGCTTAAGCTTGGACTTGATTGCCATTGCCTGAGAGAGTGTGAGCTGACAGGAGGGGTCTTCAACCTCCTCAACTACCGTCCATTGCTCAAAAACTCTTACCTGCTTCTTTTCGCAGTCAAGCATAACTCTGACGTTGCTCTGACCGTTGTACTCCTTCTTGAAGGCGGTCTGTAATGCCGCTTCTACCTTTTCAAGCATATATTCCTTCGGAATACCGTCCTGCTCGAGCTGTTCAAGTGCTTCAAAAAATTCCTTGTTCATAATAGCCGTCCTTTTCTAAAATACTTATTGTTCGGAAAATAACTTGTCATAGTCTACTACTGTTTTAACGGATGCAATCTTGCTTCTCTCAAGACTCAATTCTCCGTCACGCTCGAATATGAGAGAGTCGGGGGTATATGCCTTAAGGGGAAGAATAAAGCTCTTACCAAGCTCCTCGTGAGGTGCGAAAAGTCTTACCTCTACCTCTTGTCCGAGATACTTGTCAAGGTGCTTGTCGCAGGTGAGATCACGCTCGAGTCCCGCGCTGGATACCTCAAGACAGTAGCTGTCCTGAATGGGATCAGCCTCGTCAAGAATGGGGTTGATTGCGTAGGTTACCTCGGAGCAATCCTCAAGGGTTATCTCTCTGTCGTCACGGTCGAGAGTGATAACGAGGTTGTATTCCGAGCCCTCCTTCTTGTACTCAACGTCCCAAAGGTCGAAGCCGAGTCCCGTCACGGTCTCTTCAACGAGTTCCCTGACACGCTCTGCGACGTTTTTCTTTGACACATCTTTTTTTGCCATTATTACCTCCTGCAAGCAAAAATCAAAGAGAGTGGGAACCACTCTCTTTCATCCTTTGTATTCATACTTCGGAGTTATTATAACATACCTTTTATAAAAAATCAACCCTTTTTTATAAAAATGCTGTATTTCCTTACTTTTTGATAATTCTTGCCTCTAAATAGAAGCGCTTGTCCCAGGCATCTCCCATTGAGAAGGTCTTTCTCGGAAGCGCTCCGTCACGGATAACCGTGGGGAAGAAGGACTCCTTGGATATAACGGGGAGAATAAAGCCCGCGTTACCCTTTTCAGCACCGAGGCGGCAAACGACGTCCTCTCCGTGAATGTAGTCTACTCTTCCGCCGTTTTCCTTGACGTAATCGTCAATGAATTTCTGGAGAGAGCCTACGGTGAGGTTGGATTTCGGATTTGCAATACCGATTTCCTCTCTGCCCTTTTCGGTAACCATAATGAATTTCTGCTCCGCACAGTCCGAAAGCTCATAATACTCGGACAGAGCACGGCGCATTTTGTCGGTGTCGATATCAAACACTACTCTGTGGATAGCCTCAAACTCAAGAGAGGTATCGTGGAGGTTTACAAGCTCGCAGAGTGCGTAGCGTGCGGGATGTGTGTCATATTCCTCGGGAGAAAGAGTCTCCTTGACAAGTCTCCAGCATTCCTTGGCGGTTGCAAGAGAATGGTTTCCGTCACCTACTGCAAGCTGAAGCACACCCTTGTCCGGTATACCGTACTTCTCCTTGAATATAGTCTCGTCTGCAAGACGGGCAAGCTCATCGTCAATTCTCTTTTCCTCGTCCTCGTCAACAAAATAGCCCTTAACGGAGCCTGAATTTTGCATAAGCGTGAAGTCGTAGGCTATATCAAAGCTCTTCTTTTTGGCGTCAAGAGGCTCGATGATTCTTTTGTCCGCATCGTCAATAAGAAGCATAATATGAGGAAGCTCAAGCCTTGCATTTTTGCGTATCTTAACTCGGGGAGGTATTCTCTCAAGCACTGTGCCCTCGGTCGCACGAATCTTGGACTGCGAGCCCTTGTTGTAATCGTATTCCTCAAGGTCAACGACACCCATAAGACCACGGCGGATTTTTCCGTTACGCTGTGTGCGTTCAACGTATATATACTTGGATGTCGAGGGCGCAAAAAGACCCTCATCTATATATTTTTCCATATTGGAGTTTATGCTCTTTATTCTCTCGTCACCGTCTCCGTTTTCAAGATATATCTCGGGGAAGGTTACGTGAAGGGTGGAGGGGGCGTTGCCTACAAGGGCGGATACCTCGCTCCAGTATTCAGGCTCAGAGGTGTATTGGTCGCAGGCAACGACACTCCATTTCGTCATATCGACGTCTTTTTTAGGGAGAAGTATATTTCCTGCTGAAAACGTTTTTTTGCTCATCGTCGGACTCCTTTTAATAAAATCTTTTGAATATTATACATTAATAAAAGGGAATAGTCAACTGCATTTTGATAAAAAGAGCGGGCAGAGCCGTTGTGACTCTGCCCAAGACTTTTTAGTTTGTGATTTCCTGACCTGAGAAGCCGAAAACGAGCTTTGCGCGTGTGGGTGCTGAGGTGAGTGCTTCTCCGGAATAGGTTGCGGTGAATTTGCCTGTGCCAATCTTAAGAGTATCCGCGTTGCAGGTAATCTTAGTGATAATTCTGTTGTAGTCGTAAACGTACGCCTCACCGGTCAAGGGGTCGTACTCAATGTAGTCACCCGAATTGAGTGTGGTGTTGAAGGTAACGGTGCTTGAGCCGACGGTAACGGTGGGATTCTTAACTGCGGCGTTAACGTGCTCGTACGCTACTATATCACCGACACAAGCCATATTTCCCGTACCGCAGGTGCGAATGGTTATGTTTTCGATGTTTGTGTAGTATACGATTACTCGGTAGGTGGGATATGCCGCACCCGTTGTGACTATGCCATCAAATACGTACTTGTCAACGTCGTATTCACCATTGTCGGTTTCGACAAGCACAACATCGCGCCAACCGTCGAAGTTAAGGTCTATGAAGTAGTCTGCGTGTCCGCCCGTTTCTCCCGAGGAAATTCCTGAGCTAAGGCTTATGAGCATTGCGTCACCGTCTTTGCCCGTACCCTTTACGGGGAAGGAGAGAGCCATATTGTTGCTCATATCAACCTTTATGCTCTGCGAAAGCTTTTGCTCGGAAAGGGGCTTGGTGCGGTCGAGCTTGAGAAGGGTGATGGGGTTCTTGAATTCGGTTGAGTATCTTGCCTCAATTCTCAGAAGGGGATTCTGTGCGGAGAAGGGATTGTTGCCCGTAAAGGAATTGAAGTCTCCCTTGGCATTTCCGAGAAGACCCTCCGAATAATACATCTGAAGGAATGCGTATTCACCGGGCTTCTTTTCGATTATTTTGAATTCTCCGCCGAGGTCGATTACCTTCTGCTTAGCTTCCTCTGTGAAGTAGTTTGATCTGCGGATGGTTGAATAATACTTGTTGTAGTATTCAAGGTTGTGCCTCAAATGAGGATTATTCTCAATGCTTGAGGGCGAGAAGCCGCTTATAACGTTTGACATATTATAGACGACTGAAGCAACGCCGAAGTAGTCAATATCGTCGTGGAAGAGGGTCTTTTCAAGGGTGTTTCTCATACGCGTTGCCGACGTACCGTCGGGGTAGAAATGTATCCAGCCGAGCGTTGGCGTGTATCCTGATGCAATGGATCTGAGACCCGACTCAATGTGATTCCGGAAGAAGTTCTTGTAGCCTCTGTGGGGAGTATCCCAAGCGCCTACTCTTGCTCTTACGTTCCATATCTGAGGACCTGTCATTGCGGAGTCCTCAACGATGGGGTCGGTCTTACATTGCGAGAGGGTTCTCTGTAAAAACATCTGGAAGTAGTACCATATCTCCGAGCTTGGAACGTGTTTTCCGAGACCGTCCATAGCGTCGAAGTATATCATATCAAAGCCACCCTTGTTATATGCCTCTGCAATTCTGTCCGCTACGTGATAGAAAAGATCCGAGCCGATAACGGGACAGAAGTGGTTGAAGTAGCCCGAGAGGTGATAAATTTTAGCGCCTTCGTAGTGTCTTGCAATTTCCGTACCGCACTGACCTCTCTTTACGTTTATGAAGCCTTCTGTGGTACCCTGACCGACGTGGATTATTTCCTCGTCGATAAGAACGTAGCGGCTGTTCTTGTAGAAGAAGCTGTATGTGTTATCGAAATTCGTTGCATCCTCAACGGTGGGGAGGTTTGAACGTGTTCTTGAAATATCCTTGCGGAGAGTGTAAACGTCGTTCATTACCTCAAGCTGCTTCTGCCACTTGGGATTTGAGAGAATCTCGGTGGAGGCGTAGTCGATGTAGTAGCCGTAGGTGTGAAGACCCGTATCAACGCCTGCCTCGTCAAATTTTGAGCCTATTTCCTTATAGTAGTCCTCAACCTTACCCGATTCAACTACGGGGAAGGAGAAATCGCCCTGAATGAAGGAGTTCATACCCTTGGCAATGTCTATCTGCTCGAAGCCGAAGTCCTCCTTACTTGCAATGTAGGAGTCTATAAGCTCGGGCGCTACGGAGGATACTATAACATAGTCGGAAATGTTTTCGGGAGCGTCGAAGGTGTAAGGACCTGCCTTGTCGCTTGCAAGACCTACTTTTCTGTCGATAGCGTCCGCAACCTTCTTGAGCTTGTCAAGATAGGTGTCCTTGTGTGACAGTACGATACCTACCTTTGCACCCATCGTGCCTGCATCAAAGTTTGAGTAAGCAACGCCGAGTGAGGTCTTGGTTACGTTCAAGCCGTACGCATTGTAATAGGTGTATGCGGTCATACCCATTCCGCCGAAGCGGTAATCGTTATTTTCGTCCGATGGGTCAAGAACGGTGTTGATATTTGCAAAGCCTACCGAGTATGACTTGGGCGAAAGCTCGGAATTGATTTCAAACGAAATGAAGTCGTCCTCAACGTCAACGAGCATATAAACCGTCTCACCGTTGCGGAAGGTGAATTTGAGCTGATTGCCGTCGATTGAGCATTTGCTGGGAGGAATTTTTGAGCTGTCTGCGAGGGTTATGTAAGCAAACTCGGTCTGGGTGGCTCCAAGCACGCTCTCGCCGTTTGCAAGGTTTATAGCCTCAAGAAGCTTTCCGTTCTTCTTTGATATACTGAGCTTCAGGTGCTTGTTGGCAATTTCGATGGTAGAGGCGGTTTCGGTAATGCCGTCAAGAGATGCGGTAAAGTAGGAATCTCCGTGTACGTTCGAGTTGGAAGCCATTACAATATTGTAAAGCGCCCAATGGCTCTTGGAGTCTGAGAATACGTTGTAGCCGTTTGTCGTGCTTACCGTTCTCTCCGAAACCTTGAGGCCGAGGAGACGGTTGATGACCGTTACTACCTCTGCTCTGGTGATGGTGTTGTCGGGTCTGAAGGTGTTATCCTCGTAGCCGTTAACGATACCTGCGCTTGCCGCTTCAAGTATGGAATCATAGTAAAAATGCTCGGAGGTAACGTCGGCAAATTCCGAAATGCTCTTCTTTGCCGCAAGGGATGAAGCCTTTACCGCAAGGTCAACGAATTCCGCACGGGTAATGGGCTCGTTGGGCTTGTAGGTGGTGCTTTCGTTACGGTAGAAGAAATCCGACTGGTCAAGATATGCTATTGCGTTGTAGAACCAGTCACCCGTCTTAACGTCCTCAAAGCGTGAAACGTAGCCGTCGGGAATGGCTTGAGTCTTGAGAAGGAGACGGGCAAATATAGTACAAGCCTCGGCTCTCGTCATATTGGCGTTGGGACGGAAGGTGTTACCCTCATAGCCCAAAATATACGCGCTGTTTTCGCCGTTGTAAACGGTTTGTATCTTCGGGAACTTGTAAACCTTTACGGGCTCGCCGAGCTCACATATATTATCGAGCTTGACGGTCTTTACGGAATCGTCAAGGTAGCCCTTGCCTGCGGAGTAATAGCAGAAGGTTATCTCCTTGTTGTCGGGAGAAATTTCGGTAAGTATAGTAAGAGGACCGTAGCTTAAGTCGAAGCTTCCTGCGGTCGGATTTGCCGATGCTACCGCAACGTCGTAGCCGTTTTGTGTAGTAAGCTTGGTGGTGACTATGGTGGGTACGGTGGTGTGTGCGGTTATTACCGCAAGAAGATTATCGTGCTTTGCAAGACACTTATTCCAAAGCTGGTCTCCGTCGTGCGGTTTGCCTATGTTTGCGATATTGATACCGCGCACAACGGTATTGTAGCCCGCCAGATTCATACCGTTATCCCAGTCCCACATGGTGTACATATTTCCGTTGTTGTCAATGAGAGAGTGGGTGAATACGATGATTCTCTTATCGGGATGAGCGGACATCTCGGTGTTAAACCAGTTGATTACTTCGGCTCTCGGAAAGGTCTCGAGCTGAGCAATGATGTAAGATGTGCCGTTGTTTTCAACGACGGTGTAGTAGTTCTCGTCGTTGAGCGCGGTGTAGCTTACCATATCCGAGGAAAGCTTTTCAACGGGCATTGCATCCGATGCAAAGGTGCTTCTGTAAAAGCCGTCGGAGAAGTGGTCCTCGTGGGAGAGGGTGAAGCCGTAAGGAATTCCTTCCTCGTTGAATATTTCAGCAAAGCCTGCAAGCTGCTTGAACTGCTTCTTCCACGCCTCGTCGTTTTCACAGAGGGAATAAAGGTCGTCCTTGGTCATACCCTGCGCTATCGTGTTGGAGTAGTTGTAGGTGGAGCGGTTTGCAAAGCGTCCCATAAAGGAAACGTACTTGATATTGTACTCCTTACAATCCTCAGCGAGATAGTAGCAAGCATCCTCGACTAAAACGGGCTTTCTGCCGTTTTCGAGAAAGTTCTTCGTTCCGTTGAAGCTGGCAACGTAAAAGGTGCCGTCGTCGGACTTTTCAAGCGGAACGATGCCTGCGTACGCCGTCACCGTCAAAAGTGCGGCAAGTACAAGAATTACCATTAAAAGCTTTTTCATATTTTTTCTCCTTTAAAAAAGTTTTTTAATTCCTCAATGTATTTTTCGGGGGCTACGGGATAGGCAAGCCCGTGTCCCGCACCATCTATAATGACAAGCTTTTTGCGTGAATCACAAGCCTCAAAGCATTCGCGACTCATATCACACGGAACGAAATCGTCCGAGTCGCCGTGAAGAAATATCACGGGGACCGAGGCTTTTTTCAGCGCGGCAACGCAATCGGCGCTCTTTAGGTCAAAGCCTCCGAAAAGCCTTCCCGAGAGTCTGACGAGGGGGTAAGTGATTGCCACGGGAAGCTTCATATCGGCAATGACTTTTTTTATTATTTTTTCGGCGCTTGAATATCCGCAATCGGCAAGCACGCCTATTACGTTTTTCGGAAGAGGCATTGCCGAGGCAAGCATGACCGTTGAAGCACCCATGGATATTCCCGTGAGAATGATTCGTGCGTTCGGATTTATATTGTCGGTTATGTACTTTACCCATATCGGTACGTCAAGACATTCCTTAATGCCGAAGGTAATTACTCGTCCGTCACTTGTGCCGCTGCCTCGGTTGTTGACGATGAGCGCACTGTGACCAAGTCTTCTTGAACGGAGCACACCTCCCGAAAGGTCGCTTTCGGCACATCCTCTGTATCCGTGAAGCATAAGCTCTATGGGAGCATCAGGGGAGTATTCATAGTATTTTCCACGGAGCGTTAAGCCGTCGTGAGAGATTACCTTAACATCGCGGAAGGGGAGTGAGTCAGCCTCTCGGCGATACGAGAGAAGAACATCCTTCCATTTTTCATAGATTTCACCATTTGGAATGGTGGGATTTCTCTTATTCCCCGGAGAATAGAACGCCATACGAAAGCAGACGAGCAACAGAATAAAAAATATAAGTATTATGCTTAGAATAACGTACATAAAGCACCTCTGCCGAAAGTGATTTTTGTAATTATATCACAGAATCAAGTGCTTTTCAAGACTATATATAAATTGCCTATTTTATTATAACTGTTGTTGCTTATAACTTCTACAACAATATAGTCTCTTTTTTGTATTATTTCGACTCAAAATAAAAAAGTCGCTTTTTTCAAGCGACTTTTTGAAATTAGCCTTATACGTTTAACCATTCTCCCGGAAGCTTATAAGCCCTGAGAATAGCGT
>JAFYTG010000045.1 GCA_017558945.1 Clostridia bacterium | reverse complement strand
GATGCGCAAAAATTGATTGAGGAGTGCTACGGAGACCCTGATTTTACGGTTGAAGCGCTTGCTGAAAGGATAGGGCTTCACTATAATTATTTTTCTCAGCTTTATAAGAAGGAGACGGGAAGGTCACCTAAAAGGGAGATAGATTCGACAAGGCTTGATGCCGCTGCAAAAATGCTGAAATTCACCGATAAAACGATAAAGGAAATAGCCTTTGAGTGCGGATTTTCGGATGAGCTTTATTTCAGTCGAGCCTTCAAAAAGAGCTTTGATACGTCTCCGAAGGATCACAGACGTCAACAGAGATTTGATATATAAGCCACGGAATACAAAAGGATAGAATTCTTTAAAGCATCAGACGTTTGCCGTCCCCGTTGGGACGGCATTTTTTGTGAATTGACAAGTATATACAGCTATGATATAATCATAACGTAGCATTAAGAAAGGCTTGGACGGTTTATATGAGTAACAAAAAGACCTCAATTATTTTTTCGGGAGATATCGGCTTTGACAAATATATGGATAAAAGGTGGGAGGACGAAAAGCTCCTGTCCAAGTCCTTGATTGATTTCTTTCACACCTCCGACCACGTTTGTCTTAACGTAGAGGGAGCAATATGCGATTTGGAGGAGGACGGTACGCGAGGTGCCTACTTTCACGCAATGAATCCCGCCGCAATAGAGGTTTTTAACAAAATCGGTGCGGACGTTTGGAGCATCGGAAATAATCATATAATGGATGCAGGTGAGAGTGGTGTTGTTTCGACTCTGTACTATGCCGAGAAGAATAATGTTAAAACAATAGGCGCAGGTCTTAACGAGGAGGAGGCGTCTGCCCCCGTTTATTTTGACGGTGCGGGCGGAATCGGTGTTTTCTGCACCACCTATATGCCCGAAAAGGTTCCCGCAACAAGTACAACGGCAGGATTTTTTCGTTGGGACGATTTTGAGCTTATAAAACGCCGTATCGATGAGGTGAAGGCAAAATGCAGATGGTGTGTCATCGTTTGTCACGGCGGTGAGGAGTTTAATCCTATGCCCTCCGCTTATACCCGTGAGCGCTTTATAAGGTATCTTGAGCTTGGTGCGGACGCGGTGGTTGCTCATCACCCCCACGTACCCGAAAGCTATGAGCTTTTCGAAAACGGAAAAATGATTTTTTATTCGTTGGGCAACTTTATATTCGATACAAATTATCAAAGAGCTCATCTTTACACAGATGTCGGAGTTTTACTGAAGCTTGTGTTTGACGAGGATAAGCTCGATTTTGAAGCGGTCGGCACTAAGCTTTGTCGTGAAGAAGAGCGTATCGATTTAGCGCCCTTGCCCGATATTTTCACCAATATTGAAGAAACGGAATACAATACCTTGTTACCTCTTGCGGCAAAAGCGTTTGTGGCGGAGGAGAAGAGGAGAAAGATTTTTCTGTATCCTGACAGATTTTCTGATGCAACCGAGGATGAGTGGAAAAAATATTTCTTGAGCGAGGAGCCGAGCGGCTTCTGTAAGGATGCTCATATGGATTTTTATACCGTTTATTCCGAAGCCTTGAAGGCGGAGGATGGTGAATGGAAAAGCAGTAAGCTTGAAAAGGTAAAGGAATATATTTTAAAACTTGTGTAATTTGAATACTTGCTTTAAAGCGTTGAGATTTTGGTAATCCGAGACGGTAACGGAAAGGGAAACGAGCCTATAATTACTGTTGACGGCGGTGCGTTGAATACGCGAATAAATTTCGCTGATATCAAATTGAGCGCCGTACGAGGTAAAGCAACAAATTGCAGATTGCAAATAAAAATCCCGAGAAGCTTGTTCTCGGGATTTTTTGTTGTGATAACCCGTGAGGGTGATTTATTCAAAATCGTACCATCTGTCAGGTATAAAGCCCTTGTCACGCTCAATATCGACGGGGATGGTAATTCCGAAGCCCGGGTCATTGTGCTTGAAGCTGTCATAACGCGACATAAACCAAAGCTCACCCGTTGGGTCCTCCCAGCGATGCAGTGGGTAATACGCTCCGTAATGGCGAGGAATACTTTCACGGCATTCAACGTCGGTGTATCTGAACGCCATTCGCATCATACGTATATTGTTGCGGTGAGCCGGCGTATCGGCGGTATCAAGCGCCTTATCGTAGAGTGAATATATTTTATCCTTGTCGATATGCTCGATGAAATACCAGCCCGCATCAAGAATACTTACCTCACCCTGATAGGTCTCCTCATAAATACGGATTATTTCTGCAATCGTTTCGGATGCTTTGCCGAATATACGGGTAAAGCGTGCAAGGTTTTCCTCGACACCGAGGTCGTTGTCGTAGGCAGTTCTTCCGAAGCAATAGTAGTTGAATATGTGATTCCACATATTGTAGCACTCAATCTGCGTGCCCGAGCCCATAAATCCGAGCTCCTTGTTTCGTCTGCATATAGGCTGAATCTCGTCTGCCATCGGAATGAGTCTCTGACGGCAGGGATATACCGCCATATAGTAATCGTAGTAGACGACCTCCGCACCGAATTTATGCCATTCTAAAAGGTCACGCTCGAAGAAGGTGCCGATAATTCCGCTACCGTTACGGGCGCCTGCGTTTCTCAAGCCCGATACGTGCCAGGTTGCCTCATCGACGATAAGGTGAGGGTCAAGCTCAACGCCCTCCTCGTGAGACCAAAGGTCAACGTAGGTGAGCATATCCATCTTGACGTGAGGATAAACCACGGCAACCCTCTTTGCAACCGAGTTTAAAAAGTAGGTGTAGTTAGAAAGCTTTGAGTGCTTTTTACACTCGTCACACTGACAGTTTTCACCCATTCCGTCCTGTGGCCAGAAGGCGATTATATCAACGAGCGGATTCTGTGAGATCCAGGAAATGATATTGTCGGCTACCGTTTTTATAAGCTCCTCGTTGCGACTGCAAAGTATCCACTGTCCGCCCCAGCCCTCCGAGTGAAAGCGCGTTCCGTCGGGCATAAGCTTGTAAAACTCGGGATGGGTTTCGTAATAATGCTCGGGGAAATATTCGTTGCCGTGAGGAGGCAGAAACATTTGGGTTGCCGCGTGATGACCGACCGAGAAGCGAAGTCCTCTCTTGTCCGCCTCTTCAAGAAAGCCCTTTTCCTTAAATCCGTCGTATACACCGCCCCAGGTAAGTATACGGTTGTAGCGGTTTTTCACGAGCCAATCAAGAAATGCAATGTTGAGCTTGTGAGAGGGGTCACCCTGAGCGTCACCGTATTGCACGATTGCGGTACGGTAGGGATTGTCCGCTGACTTCTTTATATATTCAACGCCTTCAAGGTCAAGGGTGTTAAGCGAGGGAATCTCTTCACCGCCTGCAACGTCGGGATTGACGTATGCAGACAGACTTGCACCGACAAACCTTTCCAGAAGCTCGTATACGGCATATACCGTTCCTCTGTCGTATTCAAGCTCGGGATCGTTCGTGCTTCCTGCGATAAGCAGAGTGTCGGTATCAAACGCCTTTATCATCATTCCTTCGGGACCTGGGCATTTTTCGTTGAAGTCCTTTTCGGAAATATAATTTTTCGATATTTTATTATGCGACGGTGCACCGATAAGTATCTTGTCACCTTTCGGCTCACAAGTGTCGGACAGTATAACGGCGTTGCAGCCAAGACACCTTGAAAGATATTTTTTAAGCTCCTCTGCGGCAAAGCGCTCTCTCGTCGATGGAGCTTGAGGAATAACAATCGATAGCATTGAGTCTCTATTTAAAAGCATATTTTTATCTCCTTTTTGACTTAAAATGGGTAATGCGATTTTTTTACATATTATATTCTACGACGAAAGAAAAGTCAATGGAAAAATTGCTTGGCCATTTGAAAGTATTGACAATATTGCGGTTTTGTGTTATAAAGGGAAAAACGAAAACAAACCGTATTATCAAGAGGTGTAATTATGGAAAAGGTATATGACGCTCACGTTCATCATCTTATGGCTGTTACCATTGACGATGCAATTGATATTTTTAAAGAAGATTTTGAATGGCAGGGAATGGAGAAGTACATCTTTCTTGCCATTTCTCACGAAACAAATACCGACAATACGCAGGTTCTTACTTTTCATTTGCAAAATGCAAAGTGCCTCTTTTTAAAGCGTGAGTTTTCACCCAACGCTTATGCCTTTGCATCGCTGGTTCATCCCGACGATTATTCTGACACCGATGCAGTAGCGGAGGATTTCCTTCGTCAGACCAAGGAGTATATGAGCGCAGGCTTCGACGGAATAAAAATGCTTGAGGGATATCCCTCTCTCTTAAAGCTTCGTAAAATCCCCCTTGACAGCCCGATATTCGATAAATTTTACGCATACTGCGAGGAGAATGCAATCCCGATTACCTCTCACATTGCCAACCCGAAGGAGAATTGGGATCCCGCGCTTGTAAGTGAGTTTAACGTATCCGTCGGAAGAGCGTACGACAGCACTTATCCCACCAAGGAGGAAATCACCGAGCAGACCTTCAGAGTCCTCGAAAAGTATCCCAAGCTTCGCCTGTCTCTTGCACATTGCGGATTTTTGACCTACGATATCAAGGAGATGGAAAGATTCTTAAGCTTTGAAAATACGATAATAGATATTACTCCCGGCGGTGAGCAGCTTCTTAATATGGCTGCGGAATGGGACAAGTGGCTGCCGATTATCGAAAAATATCAGGACAGATTCGTATTCGGCACCGATTTTTACGCCTTCCAGAGAAAGCCCGACGGCTCGGTTTCTCACAACGGACGTCCCGTCTTCTTAAGACAGTTCTTTGAGACCGACGAGGAGCATACCTATATCAATGAGACCTTCAGAGGCGTTAATCTCGACAAATCCTTGAGAGATAAGATATACCGTGAAAACTTTGCAAGACTCTATCCCGAGCCGAAAAAGGTTAACGATGAGTGGCTTGTGAATGAGGTTGAGAGGGTTTACCGAGATAAGAAGTTCCGATACGCTTTTGAGAGCCACGATTGTGAGTATATTCTCGGAAGGGTCAAGCAGTCCGTTTCAGACAAGTGATTTCTAAAAAACTGACTAAGCTATTATAATTAAAATAATCATTTTGTTCGATGAATCAAAAAAACATTGACTTATACCTTAAGGGATGGTATAATATTTTCGTACACAAGAGTGTGCAAAATAAAATCAAGGAGGATTCGTTATGGAATCTAAATTCACCGGCGGTCTTTTAGGATTAATTGGCATTTCTATTCTTCAGGGCTTGATTATCTGCTTTACTCTTGGCATTGCAGCTCCTTGGGCTATCTGCTTGAAGGAGTCGTGGATCGCAAAGCACACTATCATTGACGGTCATCAGGTCATTTTTGACGGAACGGGCGGACAGCTTTTCGGCAATTACATCAAATGGTTCCTTCTCTGTATTGTGACTATCGGTATTTACAGCCTCTGGCTCGGAATCAATATGAAAAAGTGGGTAGTTAAGCATACTCACCTCGCAGCATAAAAGCATAAAAGCAAGTCGAAGGACTTGCTTTTATTTATTGCTGCGGAGACTGAACGCTTTGGCTAAGCTGTATAATTACAAGGGCGGGACTTGTGCCTCCTGCGAGATGAGTAACGGTAAGAGCCGCCGCGTTTTCTGAAGGATTGCGAACGGTTAATACGGAGTTAACGCTGTCGGTTGATACACTTGTATTTCGACTTTCGATTATCGTTATTATATACGTTTTCGCTTGATAACGGCTCAAGATTACAGGCGATGCTTGACTCTTAATTCTGTTTGTGATAAAATAAATTTACAAAATAGCTTAAGATTGAGGAGTATAATGAAAAAGAGGATATTTATAGGCTCGTCGTTTGAAAGCCGACAGCTTGCATATACGATACAGTCAAGGCTTTCCGAGGACTATGATTGCGTGTTGTGGTTTGAGGACTTCTTCTCGATAGGCAATCACTTTTATTCCGACCTTATACAGAAAATAATCACCTTTGATTATGCAATTATGGTGGGAGGTGTTGACGATTTCGTAACGAGGATATCAACACGCGACGGAAAAAATTCACCGAGAGACAACGTGTATCTTGAATACGGTCTGTTTTCGGGAATACTGTCACCGTCAAGGGTGCTTTTGCTTATCGACAAGGCTTGCGTGCCCGCAAGCGACCTTTCGGGAATGTCTCTTGCGCAATATACCGATGAGGAGCAAGCCGTAGCGCTTGCGGTGAATTGGATAACCAATCACCAACGCTCCTCGACTCTTTCGGGCAAAAGCGTTGAGCTTTTACCTACCGTCGGTATTGCGGTGGGCTATTATTACAATTTTTTAAAGCCGTTTTTTAACGGGCTTTCCTCACTTGGCTTGCTTTGTGACGGGACACTGCTTCACGTCTGCCGTCCCGAATACGTTTGCAACGATATGGATTATTACAAGGAGGAGCTTATTTTAAAAAAGCACCTTGAAGACAGGCTGATATCAACCTACAGAATACTCGTCAACGCTGAGTGTGACACGCTTCAGATGTACGATATCCCATCAACACTGTTTACACTTTTCAAGACGGTTGACTATATTTTCGGCGTGCAGGACGGCAATACGGAGGATACACTTTACGCCAAGCAAAAGGCTCTTAATAACTTTTTTGACAATCTGAGTCTGCTTATTGACAACGACTACAAAATGAAAAAATATATATTGCTGGAGGATATGTAATATGAAAATATTAAATTTCGGCTCTTGTAATATAGATTACGTTTACTTGCTTGACCATATAGTCGTACCGGGTGAGACCGAGATGGGAGATAAGCTTGAGATTTTTTCGGGAGGCAAGGGGCTTAATCAGTCTGTTGCCACCGCAAGAGCAGGTGCGAGTGTTTATCACGCAGGCTGTATAGGTCTTGACGGTGATATGCTCCTTGACGTTATGTCAAAAAGCGGTGTCGATACCTCTCTTATAAAGCGTGTTGACTCCAAAAACGGACACGCAATAATTCAAGTGAGCGCGAAGGGAGAAAACTCTATTTTCTTGTACCCGGGCTCAAATGCGATGGTTACCCGTGAGTACGTTGACTCGGTGCTTGAGCATTTTGATAGGGGAGATATACTCCTTTTGCAGAATGAAATAAGTGAGATTGAATATATCGTTGAGAGGGCGTATGACGTGGGAATGTCTATAATTCTCAATCCCTCGCCCATAAACGAGACTATTGACAAAATCGACTTTAATATGCTTGAGCACCTTATACTTAACGAGGTTGAGGCAAGCGCAATTACGGGACTTGATGAACCCGAGAAATGTATAGATTGTCTTTGTGAAAGGTATCCGAGGCTTAAGGTGATGCTCACTCTCGGAGCGGATGGCTGTGTTTTCTCGGACGGCAAGGTGAAGCATTATCATCCGACCTTTAAGGTAAAGACGGTGGATACCACGGCGGCAGGAGATACCTTCACGGGTTATTTCGCGGCAGAGCTTTCACGCGGCAAGGATATTCCCACGGTGCTTAAAATCGCCTCGATGGCATCGGCAATCGCCGTATCACGAATGGGCGCCGCTCCGTCAATACCCGAGTTTACCGAGGTTTATGAACGACTTGAAAAAGGAGAATAAAAATGAAATTTGAACAGAGACTCAAGAATATATCCGTACCCGAGGGTCAGATTGACGTGGTGCTTGATACGGACGCCTATAACGAGGTTGATGACCAGTTTGCAATTGCCTATCTTTTAAGGTCGAAGGAAAAGCTTTGCTGTAAGGCTTTATACGCCGCTCCGTTTCTCAACTCGAATTCAAAAAGTGCGGGTGACGGAATGGAGAAAAGCTATGACGAAATTATAAAGCTTCTCGCCCTTCTTGACGAGAGGGTAGAGGTTTTTCGTGGCTCGGAGACGTTTCTTGAAAACGAGCAGACTCCCGTTATATCGGATGCGGCGCGTGACCTTGCCGAAAGAGTTAAGGGATATTCTCCCGAAAATCCTCTTTACGTCGTGGCTATCGGTGCTATAACCAACATTGCCTCGGCAATACTTTTGAATCCCGAGGTTGCGGAAAATACCGTAGTTATATGGCTTGGCGGTCACGCTCTCCATTATCGTGACACGAGAGAGTTTAATATGTATCAGGATATTGCCGCCGCAAGAGTCGTAATGGGTAGCGGTGTGCCCTTCGTTCATCTTCCCTGTAAGGGTGTCGTAAGCGCCTTTACTCTTTCAAAGCCCGAGATTGAATATTGGCTCAAGGGCAAGAGTCCGCTTGCCGACCACCTTGCAGATTATACAATTGAAACAGCAGAGCAATATGCAAGCGGTACTGCGTGGACCCGTGTTATCTGGGACGTGGTGGCGGTTGCGTGGCTTCTCAATGACTCTGACAGATTTATGGACTCAAGAATTATCACCACTCCGATGCCCACCTACGATAATCTCTATGAGGAATACCCCGACGCTCTTCCCGAAAGGTACGTTTATTACGTAAAGCGTGACGCTCTGATGACCGATTTGATGAAAAAGCTCATCGGTTAAAGCAATCATAACAACAGTCCTCTTTATCCAATCAGGATGAAGGGGACTTTTTTGCCTTTACGAATATATTTCGTTATAATAAAGGTTTACAACTACCAATTAATGTGCTACAATGACCTTAGCAAACACAAAAGAAGTAAAAAATTGATAATAGAGGAAGCATTATGGCTACTGTTAAAATCAACACTCAAAAGCAGATAGGCAAAATCAAGCCTATGAACGCGGTTGGACAACCGCCCGTAGGAGGACTTGGAAAAAATATTTCGGGTAATTTTCATTATCTCACGGAGATTGGAGTGCCCTATTCGAGACTTCACGACGTCGGAGGTGCTTTCGGCGGCGGAAAGTACGTTGATATTCCGAATATCTTCAGGGATTTCGAAGCGGACGTTGACGATCCCGCATCCTACGATTTTACCTTTACAGATGCGCTTCTCAAGGCTCTTGTGGAGAATGGAATAGAGCCATATTACAGACTCGGTGTAACGATTGAGAATAACGCCGAGATAAAATCCTATACGATTTCTCCTCCCCGTGATTTTGAAAAGTGGGCGAAGATATGCGAGCATATAGTTGCACATTACAACGAGGGCTGGGCAGACGGTTATCACTTTGGTATAACATATTGGGAAATATGGGCTGAGCCCGATGACGGCGGACGTGTGTCACAGCTGTGGAACGGAACGCCCGAGGAGTATTACAGACTTTACGATATAACCTCCAAGCGTCTCAAGGCTCGCTTCCCGAATATCAAGGTTGGCGGCTATGCATCCATCAGTGTTTCGGCGGGTTATAAGGAGATTGATAAAAAACGTCCCGATTATGAGATGCAGATGCATTACATAAAGTTTTTCCACGGCTTCTGGAAGTACGTCAAGGAGCATAACTGTCCCATTGATTTTTACTCCTGGCATTGCTACGCCGATACGGCGGCAACCTGTATGCAAGCCGATTATATCTGTAAAACCGTTGCGGAATACGGATATGGTGACATTGAAATACACCTCAACGAGTGGAACCCCTTCCATACCGAGAGAGGTACCGCACATCACTCTGCCGAGGCAGCCGCAATGATGCTTGCAATGCAATCACGCCCTGCGATATCCCTTGCCGCAATGTACGATGCGGGCAGACTCCAGGGAAGCTATTGCGCCTTTTTCGACCCGTTTACCTCAAAGCCCACACTTCACGCATACTATTCCTTTGCCGCATTCAACTTCCTGCGTAAGCTTGAAAATGAGGTTGAGAATACCTGTGACACCAATGGAATATACGTATCCGCCGCAGTAAAAAACGGTAAGGGTGCTCTTATGATATCAAATATTTCGGGAATGGAGCAGGAATTAAAGCTTGAAGGGGTCAACCTTGACGGTGCTCGTTGGTACGTTATCGACTCAAAGAGACTTCTTTCCTGGTCTCCCGAGGTTAAGACCATCGGAAACAATATGGTAATTTTGATAGAATTTGATGCATAGCTTTGGTGAACTGTAAATATAAATCAAGCTTTGTCTATTGAGTGTTACTATTAATGGGAAATATCAAGGAGGTAGCTATATGAAAAAATTTATTGTCGCTTTAATGCTGTGCTTATTGCTTTTTGTAGGATGCAAAGACGGTGAGAGTATAGATTACAGCGAGTATTCATTTACAGACGTTGTTTGGACGAGGGATGCCGGCAACGATATAGAAACGCTTATATTCAAGTCTGACGGAGGATTTGTTTATTATTGCTCGTGCGGTAATCCCGTAAACGATTCGGACTTGTGCGAGGGGTACGTGTATAACGACGAAACCAAGGAGATTAAATTCGAATGCTTTGAAACAACCGAGGAAATGGTTACAAGCGTCAAAATCGTATGGTCAAGCGAGGATGCATTAGAGCTTGATTTCAATGGAGAAATAAGAAGCTTTGAAAGAGAAGACTGATACGCAGTCAATTCGGTAAAACGAATATTTACAGTAGTCTGGTAATAATTTTACAAAAGCAAGTCGAAAAGACTTGCTTTTTCTTTTTTCGTGTGATAAAATTTGAACGGAATTTTTGATAAAATGGTGATAATTATGAAAAATATATTGCTTTTGGGAGACTCGATAAGAGTCGGCTACGATAAATCGGTCAAGGAGACTCTTGAGGGGTATGCTAACGTATATTTCCTTGCGGAAAACTGTCGCTTTGCCGCATACGTTTTAAGAACGCTTCCGGATTGGATAACTCAATGCGGACTAAAGGGCGAGGAGTACGACCTCGTTCATTGGAACGCAGGTCTGTGGGATTGCCTCAGACTTTACGGCGAGGACGTTCAAACTCCCATTGACATTTATGCGTATTATATCGACCGCGTTTGTATAAGGCTGAAAAAGCTTTTCCCGAACGTTGAATTCATCTTTGCAACCTCCACCTCTGTTCAGGAGGAGAAGATGCACAACGATTTCAAGAGATACAATAAGGATATCGAGGAGTACAACAGAGTTGCCGTAGAGATAGTGAAGAAGCACGGCTTTGAGGTTGACGACCTTTACGCAGTGTCGGTAACGCTTCCCGAGGAGGCTCATTCCGACCCCGTTCATTATTATACACCTATCGGCACCGAGGCGTTTACCAATCAGGTGGTTTCCTGCATTACCGAATCCCTTGGCATAAAGGGAGATTTCGTTTATAGCGAGAAGCTTCACACGGATAAGCCGGTTGGAATATAGGAGAAGATAAAATGAAGATTGAAGGAAAAAAGGTTTGCTTTTTAGGAGACAGTATTACGGCGGGAAACTGTACAACGTGTATGGATAAACGCTTCCATCAGATTATTGCTAAAAAATATAACCTTGCCTATGCAATACCATACGGTGTGCCGGGTACAAGAATTGCACGCCAGACCGTGCCGACGGTACACGAAACACCTTCCGACCTCACCTATGAAATCCGTGCGGAGATTATGCCGAGGGATGCGGAGGTTATTGTGGTTTTCGGCGGTACTAACGATTACGGCTACGGTGATGCGGTGTTCGGAAACGTCGACGATATAAATGACGATAACATTTACTCCTTTTGCGGAGGACTCAATTCCTTGATGAATAGGCTGGAAAGGGATTTTCCGAACGCACAGAAAATCTTTTTGACCCCGATTCACAGAAAGGATGAGAACAGCCCTTCACGTCCCGAAGGAAAAATACTTGCTGATTATGCCGCAGCAATCAAGTCTATTTGTGAAAAAAGAGGGTATCCTGTAATTGACCTGTTCAGTATAAATCCGATTGATGCATGGGATGGAGCTCTTATGCCCGACGGACTTCATCCGAATGATGCAGGTCACGCTATACTTGCAGAGGTTATCGCAACGGAGATTGAAAGACTTTAATATATGAAATTTAATAATATTTTTTCCTCCAATACAGTCTTTGCCGCAGACAAGCCCATACGTATTTACGGAGAGGGAGAGGGAAGCGGCAGAATAGAATTTGCGGGACAGACCCGTGAGGTTGTCTGTGAAAACGGCTTTTGGTATACCGAGCTTGCTCCGATGAGCTACGGTGGACCTTATACCCTGAGGCTTATAAGCGGTGACGGTGAAGCCGTTCTTGACAATATATTCGTCGGAGTGGTATTACTCTGTGCAGGTCAGTCCAATATCGAGCTCAGAATGACCGAAACCAATACCCCCAAGGAGATGTACGAGTCAAACGAAATGCTCCGTGCTTTCGAGGTGAATAAAATCACCAAGAATCATCTTTTTTCTGCCGAAGACGGATGGGTCAAGGCGGATAAGGATACCGTTTATAATTGGACGGCAATCGGTTACCTTGCGGGAATGGATATATCCCGAGACAAAGGCGTTGCGGTCGGCATTATAAACTGTAATCAAGGCGCGTCTGTCATCGAAAGCTGGGTGCCCGAGGGTACCTTCGAGAAGATGGGCATTGATATTCCTGTTGATAAAAAGGGAATAGCTCACCGTTACGAGCCCTATCAGAAGTGGAATAAGAACGGAGCTCTCTATGAAAAACAGCTTGGTCAGGTTATCCCATTTTCCTTAAGCGGTGTCATCTGGT
>JAFYTG010000044.1 GCA_017558945.1 Clostridia bacterium | reverse complement strand
GGAAAGTCTTTCACCGAAGGTGAGCGTCTTGGGAGGAGTGGGAGTTATGACGGTTACCTCGGAGAGAGATATGGTGATTGTCGAATAGTTTACCTGCGAGTCATACTTACGGAGAGAGCCCGTGTAAGATTCTATTTCGTAGCGGATGTCGGCAAGCTCACGCTCAAGGGATAAAACGTCGTCGAGTCTGTTGGCGTTTTCAAGAATCTTTAAAACACGCTCTTCACGGAGAGTGGCACTTGCAAGGCGAGCCTCAATATCGGTATATTGCTCGGTTACGTCGCGGTTATTTTCGGAGGAGGAAATTACCACACCGACAGAGCCCTGACGGGAGATGAACGCCTTATAATTCTCTACGGGTACGCGGACTGTATAGTAAGAGCTTCTGTTACCGTTTTCGGCAGTGCCGTAGGATTTTGAGCTTTCAAACCACGCGCCGTATTCGTCAACGATTTTATTAAGCTCATCAACGCTCTTGTCATATTCCTTGGTTTCAAGAGTGAATGAGGATGAGTATATAATTTTTCTGCCTGCGGTAACGTCAACCTTTGTGTTGCCTGTCGATTCGGGAGAGGGCGCGGGAGCCTCGGGCTCCATGGGCATTTCCATTTCAACTTTCTCCATTACGGCGTCATTGGTGACGTAACCGAGGGAGGCTCCGTCAAAGCGCGAGGATGTGGAGTATTCAAAATCCTCCGCCTTGTAATCATAGGCACCGTTGTCGGTCGTCATTTCCTTTGACGAGCAGGAGATCAGGGTCAAAAGCATAATGGAAGCAAGGGCAAGAGATAAAATCTTTTTCATAGTTTTCATCCTTTCTTTATTGGGTTTCACTTCATTAGACGGAGAGAATAAGAAAAAGTTCCCGATTTTCAAAAAAATTTTACAGACCCGTTTCTTGACATACGAAGCCGAAAGTAGTATACTTCTGTATTATATAGTTTTTGGAGATTATTATGGGAAATACATATTCTAAAAAGCTTGTCGTTGCTCCGAGCATGAGCGATGGTTCGGGGCTTTTGTCAATACATTCAACCTTCGGTCTGTTTATGGATATTGCAATGGAGCACGCCACCGAGCTTGGTATAGGACTTGATTATACGATGTCGAAGGGACTTTTCTGGATTACCGTCCGCACCCGTGTGAAGTTCAATCGCAGACCCAAGCTTTCCGACGTGCTTACGGAAAAAACCTGGCCCGAAAGACCTAACAAGCTTCGTACCAACAGATATTATACCTTGTCGGATAACGAGGGCGTTGCGGTTGAGGGCAAGACCGAATGGGCGGTAATAAATCTTGAGACGGGCAGACCGCAGCCTCTCGGATGTGTTTTTGCGGACGATTTTGACTTCTCGGAGGAAAAGGTTTGCGAGGAGCCTTTTATGAGAATAAGTGAGGATTTCTCGGAATGTCCCGCACTTCCTTCCTTTATAGTCGGAAGCTCGGATATTGATATGGCTCGTCATATGAACAACGTGATGTATGTCCGCGAGCTTTTAAATCTCTTTTCAACTCCCGAGCTTGAGGAGATGAATATTACCGAAATGGAGGTTTGTTACAGAGCCTCCTGCTATGAGGGTGACGTGCTTACTCCCCGTTACCGCAGAACCGAGGACGGTATGGACTTCGGAATAACCCGTCCCGACGGAAAGGCTTCCGTTCTTATTCACGCCAAATTCGGCAACGAAAGCTTTTTGAGAAAATAAATCTTCCTTATATATAATAAGATAGGCGGACTTGAAAAAGTCCGCCTTTTTATAACATAGGGATTTGCATTTAATACAACCTCGCCGTTTTACTTTATTTGAGTGTTTGCAGAGATTAAGATAGGCGAGAATTGTCAGCGGCTGCCAGCCGCTTTTATTCTTCTGTTTTGTTAATGGAAATGTGAAGGTCACGGAGAGCTTCTGCGGGAACCTCTGCGGGACACTGGGTCATAAGCTCGGAAGCGTTCTGTACCTTGGGGAAGGCAACGACGTCACGAAGGCTTTCAGCACCGAGAAGCTGCATACAGAGTCTGTCAAGACCGATACCCATACCGCCGTGAGGAGGTGCACCGTACTGGAATGCATCGGTAAGGAAGCCGAACTTGAGGTGTGCCTCTTCATCCGAAAGACCGAGAAGATTGAACATTCTCTTCTGGAGTGCGGGGTCTGTAATACGGATTGAGCCTGAAGAAAGCTCTATGCCGCCGAGTACAAGGTCGTACGCCTTTGCGCGAACCTTTGCCTTGTCGGTCTCGAGGTATTCAAGACACTCGTCGAGAGGAGAGGTGAAGGGGTGATGCATTGCATCCCAGTTGCCCGTTTCCTCGTTGTATTCGAAGAAGGGGAATTCGGTTATCCAGAGAAGTCCGATGCCATTCTTTTCAACGCCTATCTTGTTAGCCGTTTCAATTCTGAGCTGACCGAGCTGAGAAAGAACCTTATTCTTGTTGGTATCTGCAATGATGAGGATAACGTCGCCCGTCTTCGCATCGCACTTTGCGATGATGGCAGCCATTTCCTCCTCGGTCATAAACTTCGCAAAGGAGGAAGCGATTCCCTCATCTGTCATTCTTATCCAGGCAAGACCCTTTGCGCCACAGCCCTTTGCATATTCGGTGAGCTTGTCGATTTCCTTACGGGTAAGGGTCTTAACGCAGTTTTCAGCCTTGATTGCACGAACCGTACCGCCGTTTTCAAGCGCCGACTTGAATACTACAAACTCGCTCGACTTAACTGCGTCGGAGAGGTCAACTATCTCCATACCATAGCGTACGTCGGGCTTGTCGGAGCCGTAACGCTCCATAGCCTCGGTATAGGTGAGACGGGGAAGGGGAGTTTCGATATCGATACCGAGACACTCCTTGTAGATACGCTTCATAAAGCCCTCACCGATTGCGAGAACGTCCTCCATCTCAACGAAGCTCATTTCAAGGTCAATCTGAGTAAACTCGGGCTGACGGTCTGCACGAAGGTCTTCATCGCGGAAGCAACGGGCAATCTGCATATATCTGTCAAAGCCTGCAACCATTGAAAGCTGCTTGTAAAGCTGGGGAGACTGGGGAAGAGCGTAGAATGAGCCGGGATGTACACGGCTGGGGATGAGATAGTCACGGGCACCCTCGGGTGTGGACTTTATCATCATAGGTGTTTCGATTTCAATAAATCCATTCTCGTCAAAGTAGTCACGGGTAACCTTGGTAACCTTGTGACGGAAGAGAATGTTCTGCTGAAGGTCGGGACGGCGAAGGTCGAGGTAACGGTACTTGAGTCTTACCTCTTCCTTGGTGTCACTGTCTGCCTTGATTTCAAAGGGAGGTGTGAGTGCCTTGGAAAGCACCTTGAGTGCGTCAACGTATACCTCTACCTCACCCGTTTTCATATTGGGGTTTACAGCACCCTCTGCTCTTGCGCGAACGGTACCCGATGCCTCAAGCACGAATTCACTTCTTGCACCGAAGGCGGTGTCAAAAACGTCTCTTGCGGTATCGTTGTCAAACGCAAGCTGTACGATTCCCGTACGGTCACGAAGGTCGATAAAGATGAGAGTACCGAGGTCTCTCTGCTTCTGTACCCATCCGCATACGGTAACTCGGCTTCCGATATCCTTTGCGGAAAGGTCCGCACAATAATTTGTTCTTTTCATTGTTAACTCCTTATTTTAAACACTCTGCAAGAGTGGGAATATTTGCAATTTCAATCTCGCAGGACTCACCGTTCTGCATATTTTTGAGGATTGCCTTGCCACCTTCAAGCTCGCTGTCTCCGAGTACCATTGAGTACTTTGCACCCATCTTGTCGGCGTATTTCATCTGCGCCTTAACGCTTCTGCCAACCTGATCGAAGAGCGCACGCTTTCCGAGTGAGCGGAGAGCTTCGGTCATTTCAAAGGATTTTGCTCTTGCCGTATCTCCCATTGAAGCAATATAAAGGTCGGGAGACTCGTCGATTACGGGAAGTACACCCTCTGCCTCAAGTGCCAGCATAATACGGGTAAGACCCATAGCAAAGCCGAGACCGCAAAGGTCGGGACCGTCAAGCTCCTTGACCATTCCATCGTATCTTCCGCCGCCGCAGATGGTACTCTGCGCACCAATCTTGTCGGTGATAAACTCGAATACCGTCTTCTGATAGTAGTCGAGACCGCGGACGATTCGGGGGTTTACTTTATATTCAATGCCTGCGGCATCAAGATATTTCTTAAGTGAATTGAAATGCTCCTCACACTCGGGACAAAGGTGGTCAACCGTCTTAGGAGCGCCTTCACCGATTTCCTTACAGATAGGACTCTTACAGTCAAGAATTCTCAAGGGGTTCTTGTCAAGTCTTTCAAGACAGGTAGGACAAAGCTCGTCCTTTCTTGCCTCGAAATATTCACGAAGCGCCTTGTGATACTTGGGACGGCAATTGGGACAACCGATTGAGTTTATCTCAAGATGCACGTCGGAAAGACCAAGCTCACGGAATACCGCGTTGGCAAGGCTTATGACGTTTGCATCGGCTGATGCATCCTTTGCTCCGAAAAGCTCAACGCCGAACTGATAAAATTCTCGGCTACGACCTGCCTCGGGCTTTTCGTAGCGGAAGCAGGAAATGAGGTAATAGAGAGCGAGAGGAAGTGCGCCGTTGCCGAGGCTGTTTTCGATAACCGAGCGTACAACTCCTGCGGTTCCCTCGGGTCTGAGGGTTATGTTACGGCGGTCATTGTCGTTGAAGGAATACATTTCCTTTTGAACGACGTCGCTGGTTTCTCCGACGCCTCTCTTATAAAGCTCGGACATTTCAAAGGTTGGGAGTCTTATTTCACGGAAGCCGTAAAGACTTGCAACCTTCTTGATTTTTCTTTCTACCTCCTGCCATATTTCCGATTCACCGGGCAATATGTCAAGAGTTCCACGGGGCTTTTGTATCATAAAATTTCCTTTCAAGGTGAAATAATAAGTCTTAAAACAACGGAAGAAAACCGCCAAAGCGGTTTTCGACCATGATTTTCAATTCTTTATTACTTGAGCAGCATTCTGAAGTCGAGGTCGCCTCTGTCGAGTGCCATAACGAGAGCCTCTGCGGTTGCAAGGTTGGTTGCAAAGGGTACGTTGTAGGCGTCACAAAGCCTGAGAATTTCAGCCTCGCCCTCTGCGCGATATGGATCGCGTGAGTTTGTGTCACGGATAAAGAACAGAAGGTCAATCTCGTTGTATGCTATCATGGCTGCCATCTGCTCAATGCCTCCCTGCTCGGGGGCAAGAAGCGTTTCGGATTTAAGTCCCGTAGCCTCTGCAAGACCGTTGCCTATACTACCGGCGGCAACAAGAGAATGCTTACTGAGTATTCCGCAATAAGCAATACAAAATTGGGTCGTCAATTCTTTCTTTTCTTCGTGGGACATAATTGCGATCTGCATGAGCTGGCATCCTTTCTTTAGTTAATATAATTTTAAACGGTTGTTTTTCGGGAAAACCCCATCAAACAACGGAACGTTCTCTCCAATAAGACGGTGCGCGATATTTGACGCCGCACGTCCTGCAAGACTCTTTTTGTCATCGACTATTGCAATACCGTGGCTGAGCATTTCCTCAACCTGCTCCTCAAAGGGAACAACGCCTATAAGGGGGGTGCTCGAGCGGTTTATGATATCGACAACTCCCGATTCCTCGTCCTTTTCCGCACGCCATACGAGGAAGCTGTTTATAACGAGCTTTATATCCTCAATCCCGTCGGCATAGAGGGAGGAGGCAAGCTTTTCGGTGGCTCTTATAGATGCGGCGTTATGAGTACATACTGCAAGAGCGGTTGAAACGAGTCCCGAGCTTACCGTTTGAGTAAGAACTCTGCCGTTTCCTGCACTCATATCGAGAAATACGTAATCAAAATCACGGCGGGCATCGTTCAGAAATGCGTTGAGAAGCTTTTGCGGAAGCTCGAAGGCTTCGCTGTTGGGATTGACACGCATTGGCGCTGCGAGAAAATAGAGGTTAGGTCTTGTCGCACTTTTTTCGCAGGCAACCGAAAGTGACGACCTGCCCATAATTACGTCGTAGCAATCAGGCAAGGCGGAATTTTCAAAGCCGAGTGCAATATCAAGCGATCGTATGCCGAAATCCATATCGACGGCAAGGACCTTTTTGCCCATATCTGCAAGCCGTGACGAGAGGGCGGCGGTAAGGGTGGTTTTGCCTACACCTCCCTTGAGAGATGCAACTATTATAATCTTTCCCATACCTTCACCTCTTTCTATCCTCTATATAATATCATACATTGCCAAAAAAATCAATAATTACGACATAACTTTTCTGCAGTTTTACTTGAAAAATTTACAGATTTCTGTTACACTGTAAAAAAGGAGGCAGTTATGAAATACCTGAACGCCAAAAAAACGCTGATTATTCTTGCCGTTAATACCCTTGCAGTCTTCGTACTGTGGATGCTTCCGACGGTTTTTGAAAGTATGCTTTTGCAAAAAATAGTGGTTATCACGCTGACCGTAGCGGGAATTTTACTGGCTTTTCTTTTTATGCTTGTCAACGGTATGACCACCTCCCTGACCGATGGTGCTTATGAGAAGGAATACTATTCTCACCTCAAAAACGGCACTGCGCTTGACGAGGGGCAGAATCTCCGCTACAATCCCTTCAGGCTTTCTCTTTGCCGTCGCATATATTGGGCAAAGCTTATAATGCTCTTTCTGACGCCTATCGTAGTAGCCTATCTTTTTGAATGTATATCAATGCTTTTGGAGAATTTTCTATGATTAAGACCGATTTTGATTCGGGAATGCTCTCTTATCTCGGTGACGCCGTATGGGAGCTTCTCGTCCGTGAGCATATCTTTAACACCGTTCCCCACTCCAATAAAAAGGCTAACGCTATGGCTCTGTCCTTCGTTACAGCAAGGGCTCAGTGTGATGCGCTTGAAAAAATCCTCCCGGCGCTTTCCGAAGAGGAGGATGAGATATTCCGTTGGGGAAGAAACACGAAGGTGCACTCCGTTCCCAAATCCG
>JAFYTG010000043.1 GCA_017558945.1 Clostridia bacterium | reverse complement strand
TCAAGGAGGGAGTTACCCATAAGTCTGTTCTTACCGTGGATACCGCCAACTGCCTCACCGGCAACAAAGAGGTTTTTAACGTTTGTTGTCATACAGTCGTCAGTAATATCAAGACCGCCGTTTTGATAGTGAAGTGTAGGATAAATAAGAATTGGCTCTTTTCTAATGTCAATGCCATATTCCATAAACATACGGAGCATTGCAGGAATTCTCTTTTCGATTGTTCCTTCACCACCGATTTTTTCAATCATTGGTGTATCAAGCCAAATACCCTGACCGTTGCCCGTATCAATTCCGTTCTCTCTTTCAGAGCATTCACGGATAATAGAAGCGGCTGTTACGTCACGTGTTTCAAGCGGATGCATAAATACTTCACCGTTTTTGTTAACGAGCTTTGCGCCGAGTGAACGAACCTTTTCGGTAACAAGCGCGCCGAAGATTTGCTCCGGGTAAGCAACGCCCGTTGGGTGGTATTGAAGTGTTTCTGCATAAAGAAGCTTTGCACCTGCACGGTAACCGAGAACAAGACCGTCTGCTGTAGCACCGTAGTGGTTTGAGGTTGGGAAGCCTTGGTAGTGCATTCTACCTGCGCCACCCGTTGCAATAATTACAGTCTTTGCTTTAGCAACGAGCAATTCCTTTGTTTCCATGTTCATAAGAACTGCACCTGCGGCATTGCCATTTTCGTCAAGAATAAGCTCAATAGCGGCTGTAAAGTCGATTATTGGAATTTGACGGTTCATAACCTCATCACGAAGAGTTCTCATAATCTCCGCACCTGAATAGTCCTTAGCGGCGTGCATTCTCTTTCTTGACGTACCGCCACCGTGGGTTGTGATCATTGTGCCGTCTGCTTCCTTGTCAAACTCAACGCCTAAGTCGCTGAGCCACTTAATTGCTTCAGGAGCATCGCAAACGAGCTTTGAAAGAAGCTCTCTCTTTGCGGCGAAGTGTCCGCCACCGAAAGCGTCAACAAAGTGGATTGCAGGAGAGTCGTTTGGCTTATCAGCAGCTTGGATACCGCCCTCAGCCATCATTGTGTTAGCGTCGCCCATACGGAGCTTTGTAACGATCATTACGTTTGCACCTGCCTCGTGAGCCTCAATAGCGGCAGAAGCACCTGCTCCGCCACCACCGATAACCAAAACGTCTGTTTCGTAGTCAACGTTTTCAAGGTTAACGCTATCCTTCTTAATTCTTGAATGAGCTTGAAGCATTTCAGCAAGCTCGTGAGGAACCTTTTCACCCTTGTTAGGACCTATTTTAAGCTCGCTAAACTCACTTGTCTTATAGTCCGGGTGGAAGGATGACAAAACGTTTTGCTTTTGTTCAGCTGTCATTCTTACAGGCTCGATTACTGTATTTTTCTCTCTTGCCGCTTCAACCTTGGCAAGGGATTCCCAAAATTCCTTTGAATACATCTTGTCTTTCCTCCTTATTTCTCAATATCTCTTGTGTTATAGAGTTCCTTCATTTCTTCGATAGGCTTTTGCATAAGAGCCTCGATAAGGTCGTTGAAGTCACCGTTTTTAATTTCTTTTACTCTGTCCTCTAAGTGACCGCAGCCGGGCGCTAAGTACTTACCGTTAATTCTACGTGCAAGCATTGCAACCTGTGGATGAG
>JAFYTG010000042.1 GCA_017558945.1 Clostridia bacterium | reverse complement strand
CTTCTCTCCCTTGAGGGACTTTCCAATACCCACCGTATGCTTGAGCATTACGACAAGGCTCTTGACGGCTATAAGGAGCTTGTTGAGGCTGGGTATGAATCGAAAACACCCTTGATATATACCGAAAATATTGCCTATTGCTACAATATGACCGAGGATTACAAAACGGCAGCGGAATGGTACTCACGGCTTTACGAAATAAGCTCGGGAAATGCCGAGGACAAGGAATGTGCCCTTCTCAATCAGGCGATAAACCTCAACGAATACGGCAGACGTATCCCTATTGTAAAGCCTATTCTCGACGGCGTGCGGATACTTAAAAGGCTTCGTGTAATGCAGGTGGAGGCTTACGGTGAGGATAGCGATAAGGTCAAGGAAACCGACGGATATCTTAAAATATTGAGAGATAACGCAGAGGCGCTATCCGACAGATAACAATAAAAACGGTCTTTTTTAAGACCGTTTTTTGTTTTCTTAATAGAAAATTAATTATTTTTCCCTTGACAAATCCTGCGACGTATGGTAAAACATAACCGTATTAATACAACTAATACAGTTAGCACAGTTAAACAACGCAGTAATGCGCCGCTTATCTGAACTCAATTATTACCTTGACGAAGAGAAGCAAGCAGTACAAGGCATTCGACCGAAGGAATACTGTACGTATTTCGAGGGAGAATAACGCAGTAATGCGTAGCTTATCTGAAGTCACTCAAAACACGGAGGTGAAGTGTTTGATATTATTAAACTACAAGTCAGGTGTTCCCATCTGGGAGCAAATACGCGACGGCTTCAAAAGGCAGATTCTTGCCGACGTGCTGACGGCGGGCGACAAGCTGCCGTCTGTCAGAGCCTTGGCGAGTGAGCTTGGCATCAACCCGAACACCATACAGAGAGCCTACACCGAGCTTGAGTCGGCGGGCTTTGTATACACGGTAGCGGGCAGAGGCTGTTTCGTAGCCGAGAAAAACGAGGGCTCACTGATAGCCGAACAATCCGCAAGGCTTGAGAGCTTTAAAAAATCCGTAAGAGAAGCGCTCGAATCGGGAATTGACAAAAAGAGGCTTCTGGAAATACTTGAAAAGGAGACTGAGGAATGATACAAATCAAGAACCTGACGAAAAGCTATTCAAACGGCGTTGTCTCGCTTGACCGAGTAACGCTTGACATACCTAAGGGCTCGGTTGTCGGACTCATCGGCACGAACGGTGCAGGAAAATCAACCCTCCTCCGCATACTTTCGGGCATACTCCGAGAGGACGAGGGCGAGGTTACGGTTGAGGGCGAGAGCGTTTTTGAAAATATTGAAATCAAGAAAAAGATAAGCTTTATATCCGACGAGGGCTATTTGCTCGGGGGCTTTACCCTTGAGGGAATGGCGGAAATTTACGCATCAATGCGAGAGAATTTCTCTTTCGAGACCTTCAAGAGCCTTTGCGAGTCCATGAAGCTTGACCCGAAAAGACGCATATCCACCTTCTCAAAGGGTATGAAGAGACAGGGCGAGGTCATACTTGCACTCTCATCGGGCACGGAATATTTATTCTTTGACGAGACCTTTGACGGACTCGACCCGATTGCAAGAGAGAATGCAAGACGAATGATTGCCGAGTGCGTAACCGACGGCAACGCTACCGTCATTCTGTCCTCTCACAATCTCACGGAGATTGAGAGCATATGCGATTCCATCGCACTTATTGACCGAGGCAAGCTCCTCTTCAAGAAGAGCGTTGAGGAGGCAATGAACGACACCCGCAAGTATCAGGCGGTGCTTGAGCGTGAGATCGACGTCGGGCTTTTAGACGATGACTTTTTCAGACCGAAGCAGAGCGGAAAGCTTATCACGTTTATCTCATCGCTTTCCGAGGCGGAGGTTGAAGCGAAATTCCGCGAGCTTTACCCCGACGCTTCAACGGTATATCTTGAAAGCGTGCCTCTCACCCTTGAGGAGATATTCTCACTTGAGGTTGAGCGTGCGCAGGTAAAGGAGGGACAGAAATGAAGAGCTTTAGCTTTAAAAGAGTCAACACCGCAATAAAAAACAATTTCAGAATAAACCGCTCTGTGCCCGTTCTCATATTCGTGCTGACCGCCATAGTTATGTTTCTGTCAACCACCCTTCCCGTTTCCTCCGTCGAGGACGGCTTCGTTGCAACGGCGGTTGACAGCGAACGTTATATGTGGTACGTCAGTCGCATAAACGAGTGCTGGGAAAGCATTATCGGTCTCAACGGTATTCACAGCGTATGCGCCGTTATTATCGCAATAGGCTCGGCAATGCTCTCCTCTATCACCCTGACCGCATTTGCCCGTGACAAAAAGGGCTGTGACTTCTGGAGCTCTCAGCCTATCACACGCCGTGAGCATCTGACGGCTAATCTCCTTTCGGGATTTTTAAGCTTTGCAACGGCAATCATACCCACCTGGTATTTATCCCTTGCGATAGGTCATATGTTCACCACCGTAAAGCCTATGACCCTTATGCAGATTTTCTCCGAGCAGACACCCGTTCTCCTCTTTATTCTGCTCTTCTATCTGTCGGTTGAAGCGGTATGCTTCCTTGCCACCACCGTGACGGGCTCGGTTATGTCATCGCTGGTCGTTATGGCAACCCTGCTCGGCTATCCCGCGCTTATGACCATTGCCACGTGCGGAATATCAAACGACATCTTCAACACCCATCTGCTTGATATTTTAGAGCATAACTACACGGTATTTGCCTACTCCTCCCCCGTGCTCCGCTACTTCTTCAGCTTCACCGACCCCTATCGTATCACGGCTCTTGACGTTGTCATTTACGCCGTAACCACGGTTATAATTATAGCCCTTCTTCTCTTTATCGTGAAGAAGCGCCGTCTTGAGCTTTCGCAGGAGGCAATCGTATTCCCCGTGCTTCGCTACCCCATTCAGTATCTGTGGAGCTTTCTGTTCACCCTCTCTTTCGCGTGGTTCCTCTATAACGTGATATGGTCGCCCGTATGGTTCTTCATCGGTGCGATAATCGGACTTCTCCTCTCGTTTATGGTGTTCAATATGATTTTTGAGCGCTCCTTTACGGGACTCTTCAAGAAGCCTCTCCACCTTATCCTCTGCGGCGTTGCCTTTGCCGTGTTCGTGATAGTGCTTGTTGCCGACGTTTTCGGTATCTACAAGGCTCCCACTCCCGATTTTTCGAGAGCCGAAGGCTTCTCGCTTTACTATTACGAAAACGGTTACAAGGAAGAGGGCGAGGAGCCCTACTACCACGAATGGATTGATATCTGGTCGGAGGATAACGACGAGCTTTCCGACCGTGACCGTGAAAAGCTTGAGCGCCTCTGGAAGCTTCTCAATGAGATTGAGAACAACGGCACGGTTGAGGTCGGTGAAAACGAAAGGTGGTACAGCGTTCACTTGACCGTGTGGCACAAGAACGACCCTACAAGCTGGCGGAAATATACTAACGTACACTACGTAAACACGGAGCTTTACGAGCTTCTTTCCTACTTCGAGCATAATTTCAAGACTTATACGGAAGAAAGCGATAAGGAGGTTTACGAGGATAAATACCCGACCGTTACCGTTGAGCCCTACGACCCAAGCGTCGATGCCACAATCCCCGAAGGAGCTTATAGCGCTCCCGAGCCCGAGGAAATGGCAAAGGAGGTCGCAAAGGAGCTTCTCTCGTCAGGCTCCGTCGGAATTATCGGCGGCGCTGACGGTCCTACCGCTATTGTGGTTGATTAGTGGTTGATTAAAGGTTGATTAAAGGAAAAAATGGCAGAGATTTCTCTGCCATTTTAATTTTATTAATAAAAGGGCACTTTTTGAAAAAAGTACCCTTAAACCCTCAAAAACTTTTGTGGCTTTGAAAATGAATTGCCCTGAGTGGCAATTCATTTTTAGGGTTATATATAGACCTAAAATATTAAAGTAATAAGTAAGATGTAACAGTGAAGAGGTGTGGTTGAAAGCTTCGCTTTCTCCATTTTATTCGATTATTATCTGATTAATTTTTGAAAACCGTGTGCGGTTTTCTACCTTAACGTTTCCCAACGGGAAACATATCGAGTTGCGTCAGCAACATATCGAATATTTACTCGT
>JAFYTG010000041.1 GCA_017558945.1 Clostridia bacterium | reverse complement strand
TAAGCACCTCCGAAGGCTACTGCGTCAATGTCGGTCTTGAGCCATTCCTCGTATGGAATATCCGAGAAAGTGGTTTCGAGAAGCTCCTCTGCAACGCGCCTCGCCTCCTCGTTTTCCTCAACGCATCCGACCACCTCGTACTTATCCGAGGCTATTGCAAGCTTATACATTGAATTGACGTGACCGTGACGGAAGCCGTAGAAAAGTATTTTTATGGGCTTGGCAATATCTGCGGCACTGTCGGTATCGAGAAACATTTTAGCATTTGCGTGGCGTCTCATAGAGGTTGCGGGGCAAGCCTCGGAATACTTACTGAAGAGAGTTGCGTTGACCGCCTTTGCCTTGGTGGGTGCAGGTACGGTGCAAACGAGAGTCTTTGCCGACATAAGCGCGGGCACTGTGAGAGTGAGAGCGTATTTCGGCACGTCGTCAATGGTAGGGAAGCAGCCGTCGTGTACCTGCTGCATACGGCATACCTCATCGAGCTTTACCTTCTTTACCAGTGCGGTGTCCTTAAAGTCTGCGACGGGCGGGTCGTTGAAGGCGATATGTCCGTTTTCACCGATTCCCATAAGCACGACGTCAACGGGATTGCTTCGGAGAAGCTCGGAATATTTTTCACAAGCCACGTCAATATCCTCGGTTGCGGGAAGGTAATTTACGCTTGCAAAGGGAGCCTTGGAAAAAACGTGGTCGTAGAGATAGCGTGCAAAGGATTGCTCGTTGTCAATGGAAAGACCGACGTATTCGTCCATATGGAAGGCGTGTATTTTTGTAAAATCAAGGTCGGAGGAGAGAAACGCTTCAAGCGTCTCATTCTGAGAGGGTGCCGCCGCAAAGATAACGTTGGCAGAGCCTTTTTCCTCAATAACCTTTTTGATAGCATCAACCGCAAAATTTGCCGCCGCCTTACCCATATTCACACGGGAGTCGTAGACCTCGGCTATAAGATTTTCACTTTTTATTGTTTTTATAAGCATACGTTTACTCCGTTATAGTTTTATTTCGTTTATCCTCTCACGCTTGCCCGATTCATTTGAGCGAAGCATTGCATTGATGATAAACGATGGGAGAATGAACTCCTCGTAGCTCTTTTCCATTTCCTCGCCTCTGATAAGACGTAGAAGTTCTTCAAGCTCATCAACGTAGGAATTAGTGTTTGGGGCGGGTGTTACGGTTACAATTCCCTCGTGAGCGTATACGGTGATTCTGTACGGATGAGGAATCTGGTGTGAGGTATACGTACCCGTTACGTTGAAGCCGTCGTAACGAACGATAACGCTTGCCGTTGTGTCACGTATATCGGCAGTAACCTCCCGCACGTCAAAGCCGAAAACGGCGGTCATCATATCCACAAGATGCTGAGTGTAGAAATAGAAATTCCCATAGTCGTTTACGGGGTCAAAGGGGGCTGAAACGTGACCGGCGCACATATGCGTGAAATTATTCGATTTCACGCGGTCTGCAAGCTCAACCGTTTCGGGATAGATAGCGCAAATACTGCCTCCGCAGAGCTTAACGCCGTTTGCTTTTGCAAGACGTGCAAGCTCAAGAGCATCCTCCTCCGAGCAGGTAATGGGCTTATCAATGAACATAGGAATTCCCGATGCCATATAGGGCTTTGCATATTTTAAGTGATTGTCTCCGTGACGGGCGGTAACGATAATGCCGTCTACCTTGCCAACTGCTTCGTCATAGCTTGACAACACAGGCACGCCGAACGCCTCGTTTAGCTTTTCTGCGGCGGCGGTGTCGTCACTGTACACACCTATAACCTCAACGTCGGGGTAAAGCTCTTTATTGCTTATGATTTTCAGAAATCCGTTGGCGTGGGAGTTTTCACATCCGAGTATTACGAGCTTTGTCATTTTTTTGCTCCTTAGTCAAGCGTATATTTTACGGGAAGCGGGTTTTGTGCGTGGCAGGTCTCGATAACCGAAATTACCTGCGCCGCCATTTCGGGAGTAATCTCAAGGGGCTTGCCCTCCATAACGGTTGCGTACATCATTTTGTAGAAGTTAACGACCGCAACGTCGAAGGAGGTACCCGCTATATCGTTTTCCTCTACGGTGAAATCAAGCTTTTCCGAGCAATATATCGGTTGTCCCTCGTCTCCCTTGAGGAAGTTTTTTTGAACGGGTCTTTCGGGGTACTTTGAAAAGTCGTCGATATATTTTATCTTATATTTTGCGGAGGTGGAGGTAAGAGTACCCTTTGTGCCAAACACCTTAAAGGTGTAATCGGTGATGGCATCGTTAGATATTACCTCAAGGTCAATCGTGGGCTTGCCCTCTGCCTCGAGAATTATCTTTGCATAGTCGTCGCTGTCACCGCTGGTAAGCACTGTGCCAAGCTTAGAGTATGCAACCTTGACGCTCTTGTCCCATCCGAGAAGGTCAAGTGCTTGACCGATGGGGTGAGGACCCGAATTGTATATGCCGCCCGCAACGCAAGCCTGAAGCGTCTGCCAATCCCAACGGCGAGAAAAACCGTTGTATTTAAGATTGACCTGCACTACGTCACCCAGCTTTCCCGATTCGATTATTTCCTTTACCTTGAGGAAGGCGGGGGTGATGAGTGATTGGTGGAATGCCGCAAGGACAACGTTATTTTCCTTTGCCGTCTGAATGAGGTCGGCACATTCGAAATAGGTTCTGCCCAAGGGCTTTTCGCAAAGCACGTTGAAGCCGTGAACGAGAAGGTCTCGGCTTATGGGATAATGCATCTGCGAATAGGAGGCATTGACAACGAGGTCAATATCCTTTCTTTCAAAAAGCTCTGTATAATCTGCGCACACGTCGCATCCGTATTCGTTTGCTGCCTTGGTGCGTCTGAACTCATCCGCCTCTACGACGCATACAACCTCGCAGAAGGTGTTGTTCTCGGACTTGAAGAAGGCACCGTGAATGTCTCTTCCGCTTCGGCCTTGACCGATAATGGCAACTCTCATTTTTTTCATAAAAGTATTCCTCCGAATATATGTTTGAGTTTCTGTGAGGTTAGTGTATCACAATAGAATTTTAATTTATATTGTGTTTTTAACCAAGATTATTGCATTTCTTACTTTTTTGTGTTAGAATTGCAAAAAAGGAGGTCGGCGGCAAGTGTTTATCCGTGAAATCGGCAAAAAAGTACCCGAGGTCTCTCACAAGAGAATTGAGAAGCCCGAAAAGAGCGTTTATTTCAATCATATGCACAACCGATGCGAGCTGTTGCTTTTTATAAGCGGTGAGGCAGAGTATAATATCGACGGTCAGATTTTCAAGCCCTTCGCATACGACCTGATACTTATACCGAGCGCCGTGTATCATTATCTTATACCCTTGTCGCATATGCCGTATGAGAATTACGTCATTGGTATAAATCCGAGCATCATTCCGTCTGAGCATTATGAAAGGCTCTTTTCTCCGCCGTTTATAATAAATATTAAGGAGGATAGTGAGCTTGTTTCGTTTTTTAAGCGGCTTGATTTTTATGCTGAGGAATACAAGGGAGAGGACTTTGACCGTTGTGCACTTGCCTTGATTGAGGAGCTGGTGACCTATTGCGCCTATCGTAAAGGCTCTCTTTCATCTCCCGAAAGCACGGGAAATGCTATAATAGATAAAATTATAAAATATATTTCTCAAAATCTTGCAAATCCCTTGAATGCAGACATTATCTCCCGTGAGCTTATTCTTTCAAAGTCCTACGTTCAGAATCTATTCTCTCAGAATATGCATATCGGACTCAAGGAATATATAATGAAAAAGAAAATTTATGCGGCAAGAGCGGATATTAAAAACGGTATGACTCCCATCGAGGCTTGCGAGAAATATGCCTTCGGTGATTATTCCGGCTTTTACAGATTATATAAAAAGACATTTTTAAGCTCACCGAGACAGTAAAATTTGTGAAGATTTACATTGACAAATGAGCAAACATATATTATAATTAAATAAAGCTTTTACATGACTGACGGATTTGAGCGGTTTAACGCTTAGGGAATGTAAAAGAATTTGGCCGACCGTCTGGGCAAATCAGTTGTAAAAGCTGATTTGCCTTTTTGTGTTTTTTGAGAGGTGAGAATATGAGACATAAAAATTGGAACGGATTTCAAGAAGGAATCTGGCAGGACGAAATAAACGTCCGAGACTTTATACAAAAGAACTATACTGAATATACGGGAGACGCAGGCTTTCTTGCAAAGGCTACCGAGCGTACCTCCACGCTTATGAAAAAGGTTGAGGCACTCTTTGCGCTTGAGCGTCAGTTTGGCGGAGTGCTTGATATTGATACGGCAACCGTATCCTCTCTTACAAGCTTTTCTCCCGGTTACATAGACCAACCAAACGAGATAATCGTAGGCTTGCAGACTAACCGTCCCTTGAAGCGTGCGGTATGCCCCTTCGGAGGAATACGTATGGCGCGTCAGGCTTGTGAGGCATACGGCTACAAGCTTTCCGAAAAGGTTGAGGAGGAGTTCCGTTACCGTACCACTCACAACGATGGCGTATTCCGTGCGTATACCGACGAGATGCGTCAGGCAAGAAAGTGCCACGTTATTACCGGTCTTCCCGATGCTTACGGCAGAGGCAGAATTATCGGTGACTACCGCCGAGTTGCCCTCTACGGAATCGACAGACTTATCGAGGAAAAGAAGAAGGACAAGCAGGCTCTTTCCGACCTTCCCTTCAATACCGTAAATATCCGAATTGACGAGGAGCTTTTCAAGCAGATATCCTTCCTCGGCAAGCTTAAGGAAATGGCGGCAATGTACGGCTTTGACATCAGCGAGCCCGCTTCAAACGCAAGAGAGGCTGTACAGTGGACCTATTTTGCTTATCTCGGTGCTATCAAGGAGCAGAACGGTGCGGCAATGTCACTTGGACGTGTTGCAACCTTCTTTGATATTTATTTTGAGCGTGACATAAAGGCGGGTATTTTAACCGAGGAGGGCGCTCAGGAAATTTTTGACGACTTCGTAATCAAGCTGAGAATGGCAAGACATCTCCGTACTCCCGAGTATAACGAGCTTTTCGGCGGTGACCCGATGTGGATTACCGAGGCTGTCGGAGGAATGGGCGAGGACGGAAGGACTCTTGTAACCAAGTCGAGCTTCCGTATACTCAACACCCTTTATACCCTCGGCTCGTCTCCCGAGCCTAACCTTACGGTGCTTTGGTCAAACGCTCTTCCCGAGGGATTTAAGAAATTCTGTGCCAAGGTTTCGGCAGATACCGACTCCATCCAGTACGAAAACGATGATATTATGCGTCCCATTTACGGAGACGATTACGCAATTGCTTGCTGTGTTTCTGCAATGAAGCTCGGTAAGCAGATGCAGTTCTTCGGCGCAAGATGTAACCTCGCAAAGCTTCTTCTTATTGCAATTAACGGTGGCTACGACCATACGAGCGGTATGAAGATAGGTCCTCAGATGGAGCCTCTTCAGGGTGATAAGCTCGACTTTGAGGAGGTTGACAAGCGCTTTGGAATTTATATGGAATGGCTTTCAAGACTCTACGTCAATACGATGAACGTCATCCATTATATGCACGATAAGTATTGCTACGAAAAGACTCAGATGGCTCTTCACGATACGAGCGTTGAGCGTCTTATGGCGTTCGGTATCGCAGGTCTTTCGGTTGTTGCCGACTCGCTTTCGGCTATCAAGTACGCTTCAGTTAAACCCGTGAGAGATTCTAACGGATATATTACCGAGTATATTACCGAGGGTGATTTCCCCAAGTTCGGAAACGACGACGATCGCGTTGACCTTATTGCAAAGGACGTTACACATCGCTTTATTACCGAGCTTCGCAAGACTCCCACCTATCGTGGAGCTATTCATACTCTGTCGGTGCTCACCATTACCTCCAACGTAATGTACGGCAAGAATACGGGAGCAACTCCCGACGGCAGAAAGGCGTCTGAGCCCTTTGCACCCGGTGCTAACCCGATGCATAACCGTGAGGAGAACGGCGCGCTCGCATCGCTCAATTCGGTGGCGAAGATAAGCTATGACGATTGCCGTGACGGTGTTTCCAATACCTTCTCCATTACTCCCGATGCGCTCGGCTCCGATAGTGAAGAAAGAATTACAAATCTTGTGTCCATTCTTGATGGTTATTTCAAAAAGAATGCACATCACATCAATATAAACGTGCTTAACCGTGATACGCTCATCAAGGCTTACGAGGACCCCGATAGCTATCCCAACCTTACAATTCGTGTTTCGGGATATGCGGTCAACTTCAACAAGCTTTCCCGTGAGCAGCAGAGAGAGGTTATAAGCCGTACCTTCCATGAAAGAGTATGACGGGGCGGGTACATTCTCTCCAAAGTCTCGGCGCAGTTGACGGACCCGGTATAAGATACGTTGTGTTTATGCAGGGATGTCCGCTTCGATGCGCCTGCTGTCATAATCCTGATACCTGGGATTTTGACGGAGGGGTTGAGTACACTCCCGACGAAATAGCGGAAAAGGTAATGAAGTACCGCGACTATTTCGGCAATGACGGAGGTATTACCGTCTCGGGCGGAGAGCCTCTTATTCAGGCGGAGTTTGTCTGTGAATTGTTTGATCTTTGTCACAGAAACGGTATAAATACCTGCCTTGACACCTCGGGATGTATACTGAATGATGAGGTTATGAGACTTCTTGAGGTCACCGACAGAGTATTGCTTGACGTGAAATATACCGATTGCGACGGCTACGACAAATACGTCGGAGCTTCATATGAGAGGGTTATTTCATTTCTCGAATACCTTGACAAAAAAGGGATTCCCACAACTCTTCGACAGGTGACGATTCCGACGCTTAACGACGACGAGGAAAATTTGAAAAGACTGTCCGCAATAGCTAAAAAATATAATTGCGTTGACAAGGTCGAGCTTTTGCCCTTCCGAAAAATCTGTCAGATGAAATATGATAAGATGAGAATTGAATTTCCCCTTGCACATATTCCCGAGCCTGATAAGACTACTATGGAAAAACTTAACGGATTAATATAACAAAAAACCAAGGTCATGGCGTTGTGTTCCTAAGGACACAACGCCAACTCTATTCGCCTGCGGCGAGTGATATTGCTTCGCAGTGATATTCGGCTTGTGCCGAGTGGTATTCGCTACGCGAGTTTTGGAGGCGAATAGAATATAACTGCTCTGTTTACAGAGCAATATCACTTTTGCGAAGCAAAAATATCACGCTGTTGCAAAGCGACAGCATATCACTAAAAACTATCAGGAAGAGCGCACTTACTCACCACCGAAAGTGGTAGTGCTATAAAAAAGAGCCGATACGGAATCAAATCCCTATCGGCTTTTTTAGTGTCCTTTACCACCCGCTGTGCGGGTGGTATTTTTCGTTTTATTCGCTATCTTCATCAGAGGGTGCGGTCTCTTCGCCGATATCGTCGTTGATGACCTTTTCCATATATTACTGCATAGTGATCAGCACCTTACGGGGCTTGTTGCCGTCGGGAGGTGATACGTATCCGAGATCCTCCATGCGGTCGATGATCTTTGCGGCACGGCCGTAGCCTACGCCGAGCATTCTCTGCATAAGAGACGTGGAGATCTTCTGTGCCTCGATGGCAAGCTTGACCGCTTCGCGGAATTTCGTGTCGGTGTCACCGTCGCCGCCGTCGCCATCCGAGGAAGCTGAGCTTGAGCCGCCGCCCTTCTTGCCGTTTCCGACCTTGCCCGCTTCGCTCTCCATTGTGGAGATGAACGCTTTATTGTATTCTGCGGCAGAGTTGTTTTCCTTGATGAAATCGACCACGCTTTGTACCTCGTTGTCGCTGACGAACGTGCCCTGAACTCTCATAGGCTTGGAGATGCCAACGGGGGCAAAGAGCATATCGCCCTTACCGATCAGCTTTTCCGCACCTGCAATATCGATGATGGTACGGGAGTCGACCTGAGACGCCACAGTACAAGCGATACGGGAGGGAACGTTTGCCTTGATAAGACC
>JAFYTG010000040.1 GCA_017558945.1 Clostridia bacterium | reverse complement strand
GGTTAACTCCGATTACCTCAACGGCTATAAGGATAAGAAGAGCTCAATCGCAAGAGTGCTTGAAGAGCTTGAAAAGCAGGGCATCGGTGAAAAGGGTGTTCAGTATAAGATGAAGGACTGGGCATTCAACCGTCAGAGATATTGGGGCGAGCCTATTCCGATCGTTCACTGTCCTAAGTGCGGTATGGTGGCTGTGCCCGAAGAGGAGCTTCCTCTCCGTCTCCCCGACGTTAAGAACTTTGAGCCCGGTGAGGGCGGTGAATCTCCCCTTGCAAAGATTCCCGAATTCGTAAACTGCAAGTGTCCCGTATGTGGCAAGGACGCAAAGCGCGAGACCGACACCATGCCTCAGTGGGCAGGCTCGTCCTGGTACTTCCTCCGCTACGTTGACCCCAAGAACGACAAGTGCCTTGCAGACCCCGAAAAGCTTAAGTACTGGATGCCTGTTGACTGGTATAACGGCGGTATGGAGCACGTTACCCGTCATATGATATATTCACGCTTCTGGCACAAGTTCCTCTACGATATGGGTGAGGTAAACACCGAGGAGCCTTACGCAAAGAGAACCGCTCAGGGTCTCATTCTCGGCCCCGACGGTGAGAAGATGTCCAAATCCCGTGGAAACGTCGTTGACCCGAACGAAGTAGTTGAACAGTACGGTGCAGACGTTCTTCGTACCTACATTCTCTTTATGGGTGACTACGGTGCAGCAGCTCCCTGGAATGAAAACAGCATCAAGGGCTGTAAGAGATTCCTCGACCGCTTCTGCGGACTTACCGAGCTTGTAAAGGGCGAGGGCGTAACCCCCGAGCTTGAAGCCTCCTTCCACAAGACAGTTAAGAAGGTAAACCTCGACATCGACGAAATGAAGTTCAACACGGCAATTGCCGCAATGATGACTCTCATTAACGAAATATACGAGCACGGCTCACTTACCCGTGACGAGCTTCTCACCTTCGCAGGTATTCTCTGTCCCTTCGCTCCTCACGCCGCTGAAGAGGTATGGGAAACAATGGGCGGTAAGGGCCTCTGCTCAATCTCTGAATTTCCTACCTGGGACGAGGCAAAGACCGAGGACAAGAGCATCGAAATCGTCGTTCAGCTTATGGGCAAGCTCAGAGGAAAGATTGTTGTTCCTGCTGATATTTCCAAGGATGACGCTATTGCACTTGCCAAGGAAGCGGTTGCTTCTCAGCTTGAGGGACATACCGTTGTTAAGGAGATATACGTTCCCGGCAAGCTTGTAAACCTCGTTATAAAATAATTGAGATTTTAAAGTTAAAAATTGAAAATTAAACCGGAAAGCCTCTCGTTTTTTCGAGAGGCTTTCTTCATTTTATATATATTACGAATTAATAGCTTGTTGTAAAACAATCCGAGGTATACAACCGGATTTCAAGCGCTGTAAAAAAGAAAACGGTCTTTTTCAAGACCGTTTTCAACATAACCATCAGTTATTCATTATCAACTGTTTTACGGCTCAAGAGTAGTACCCTTAACCGTAATTCCCCATTCGCTTTCAACGACCTTTACGGGCATTGACTGAACCGCACTCGCAAGAATATCAACCGAAAGTGAATATCCTTCAGGCGCTTCGCCGAGAGGAATTATTTTTTCCACAAGAACGGACGTGACGTCGTCAGGATAGACGGGCTCGGTATAATACCAATAGCCATCCTCACCCCAAGCCCACGTGGATTCATTGAATACGATTTCATAATCAACGTCTCTTTGAGGGGCGGTAGACAATATTTCAAAGCTGTTCGATTCCGACTTCCAGCTCGGCACGATTGCCACTCTTATATAAGCGTTGGTATTGCCCGTGTTCTTGACGAAAACATCAGATTTTACGTTATTTTCAAACGTTTCCTGAATTTCGCACGATACAACACCCTGCTCAAAAATATTTGCAATAGGATCGGTCTGTGCCGAAATCAGAGAAAAGGCGGTGCCGATGCCTACCAAAGCGAGAAGCAACACTGCAACGGAAATTACTATCCATTTAGTATTTGCTTTTTTAAAGATATTCAACAGACCGCCTCCTTTTTAATTATCGAAAACATTATTTGCAACCGAGTTACCGTCAAGCCATTTAGTACGTGTTCTGGAGTTTGCGAAAACAACCATATTCTCATCCTCGTCAACGCCTACGGTTACAGTCTTTACGGATTTATCGGGAGTGTATCTCCAAGACCAACCCGTATGCTCGGTTACGGTATATTCACCCACGGGAAGTGCCGCAATAATGCATTGCGAGTTACCTGTTATAGTAAAGGTAAGATCAATTTTCTCGGTCGTGGTATTCTCAACACCCTTCAGCGTAAATATAAACGCCTGCTCGGTATCAAAGGGATCCCAGTCCGATTTGATTACGGTAAGCTTTGATTCATTGGGGAGGAACTTTGCGAAAAACTCGATGTTATCTCTCCATATTTCGTCATCGCTCTTAGTTGGGGTAAGCTTCTGAGTTTCCGCTTCAATCATGGCGGGGTCAACCGGTATGGTGCAATCAGCATCAAGATACCAACCGTCAAACTTATAGCCCTTTGAGATAATGGGCATTGAGCCGAGAGGCTCGCCCGTTATAGCCTTGACGTTCTCGGAGCTACGGCTGAGAGTTCCGCAGCCTTGAGGTCCTATAACCTGATACTTTATTGCTACGACCGATTCGAGATAAACGAACTCAATAACGTTGTTTTCCTCGTTTGACGAAATATTAACCGTTTTTATGCCTTCACTTGAAAGTGTATATCCATAGCTCTTCAAGTCAATTGCAGCCTCGGCTATCTGTTCTCCGAAAAGACCCGTCGACTCCTTTTTGGGAAGGATATGCTCACCGGTTGCGCCATTGGTGTATATAACGTTATACTTGTATTCAATTCGGTCGTAGTAAAGCTCGATAAGCATACCCTCGTCACCGAGAGTTGCGCTTACACTGTTACCCGTGACGGGAGCGCTTACGCCGTCGATAACCGTTCTTGCACCGTTGAAGTAGAAGCCGGTCATATCAAGCGCATCAACCGTATAGGTCTCACCTATCGTACCTACGGTTTCAACAGATCTGT
>JAFYTG010000039.1 GCA_017558945.1 Clostridia bacterium | reverse complement strand
TCGGGGTGATGGCATTACCCTTTACCATATGCATATAGTATTCTCCGTCGCAGTAGGTAAGGCGGCACATGGTAACCTCTCCGGTTTTTACCTTGCTTACGTTAAGAATACCCTCGCTAAGCTCTCCGAATGCTGCGGGCATAACGGTTACGTTGCCGTCAACCACCTCTGCCGGAACGTAGTCGGGAACACCTGCAAGAACTCTGTCGGTGAAGAACTCGTAGAACTCAAGATATACGGCACACTGACCCGTAAGGTATTTTACCATAAGCTGTGTGATGTTTCCGAGTGAATCGTTCTCGGGAATGGTGCAAAGCTTTGCCTCATCCGAGAGAAGCATAAAGATGGGAGCGGGAGGAAAGCCTAAAAGCTTCTTCATACCGTCAACGTCCTTGAGAGAAATTGCGTCGTAGCCTCTCTCGTCGCAGATGGATTTAACTGCGAGGTAGTAGCCTGCCGCCTTTTTCATGCTTTCGGGATTTGCGGGCTTCAAGAACTTCCACTTCTTCATGCACCTTTCGATAACCTCGTTCTTTTCCTCGTCGGTTATCTTCTGGTATCTCTGCTCGATTTCGAGCATTTCAAAGGTCTCGATTTCAGGACCAATCTCACGCTTGAGAGAGGGACCGTCAACCTGAGTGCCGTAAAGGTTCATATCACGGTAGCCTGCCATACCGCTTCTTGCGTGACGGAGCTTTGCGGCAGCGCCTGCTGCAACGGCATAGCTGTAAACCTTTTTAGTATTGGAGGGGAGACCTACGATGTCGTAGATATACTTGAAGGTGTAGCCGAGGTCCCAGAAGGTCTTACGAATTGCGGTAGTACCTGCCTGGTCGGCGGTGGTAACGAGTCTGTCGCCCTCCACCCATCCGCAAAGTCCCCAAAGTACCATAGGCTTTTCACGGAAATGCTCGGTCACCTTTACAACTGCGTGAGTGGGAATCCAGCCTGCGATACAAACGACGAGAACGTCAAAGTCCTGACCCTTGAGTGCGTCAACTGCCTTCTTGATGTCCTTCTCCTCGTAATCGTCGGTTACGGGATATACGCTGATGAGGTCAAGACCTTCCTTTTTCAGCCCTTCCTCTGCTTCCTTACATTTTCTGATGATGATGTCGGCGGGAGTGTTTACCTCACCGAAGCCGACGAACGCTGCTTTTACCATTTTAGTTTTCCTTTCTTACGTTAAGAATATTATCGTATTTCACAAATGAATTATAAACGCCCGTGTAATCCTCACCCGAGGGAGTATAGGTCTTGTCGGTGGAAATAAGGCTTACCGCATCCTCAACCGAGGAGAATGCTCCGCTTCCCACTCCTGCAAGTATTGCAGAGCCGAGACAAGCCGTTTCGCTGTTCTTGAGGGTGGTCAGCCTTTTGCCCGTGAGGTCGGATTTCATCTGACACCAGAGCGGACTTTTCGAGCCGCCGCCCATTACTCTTATTTCGTCTACCTCCACGCCGAGTGCGTCAAGGTTGCTTTTGAGAATACAAGCAACCGATTCCATAATACTGCGTGCCATATGTATAGGACCGTGCTCGGTGGTAAGTCCCGTAAAGCTTCCTCTTGCATCGGGGTTGTATTTGGGCATCGTAGAGCCGCATAGATAGGGGAGGAAGGTCACGCCGTCACATCCGACGGGAATATCCTTTGCAAGAGAGTCAAGCTCCGCAAAGGAGATATCCTTCAAAAAGCCGTCTCGGAACCACTTGAGTGCCATACCTGCCGTGGGACTCCAGGAGAGCAGACAGTAGGAGTTGTCAAAGCTGTAATGACAAGGGGTGAAGGAATCCTCGCAAAAATCGGGTATCTTGTCGGTGGGAACGTATATTGCCATCGTAGTTCCCGTCATTTCGCTGATAATACCCTTTTTAATGACTCCTGCACCGATTGCACCTGCCACCTGGTCCATTGCGGAGGTTACCACCTTAATTCCGTTGTATCTGCCGACCTCGACACCGCTGTCGCATAGCTCGGGAAGCATATCCCGACTTACTCCGATGAAGTCGAGCATTTCACTCCACCAATCCGAATTGACTATGTCAAAGTATACCGAGGAGGACTGAAGAGTCTTTTCGGTTGCAAAGCGTCCCGTCAGGTGATATATGAGCCAATCCTCCAAGAGAAAGACCTTTTTGGTTTTATTCCAGATTTCAGGCTCGTTTCGTTTTACCCAGAAAAGCTTGCAGGCAGGCCAGGTTGCCGTAACCTCGGGCTGACCCGTTACCTCGTACACTTTTTTTCTTGTAAAGTGCTTTTCGATTATCTCTGCTTCCTCGGTCGCACGGTTGTCAAGCCATACTATCGCATCCCTTACGGGAGTACCGTTTTCATCCGTGAGTATCAGAGTTTCGCATTGCGTGTCGATTGCAAGAGCATCTATCGTATGCTCCTTTTGCATTTTTTCAATTACCGTGTCAAGAAGACTTAAATATTTCTCCGCTTCAAGCTCAACGAGGCTTCCCGACGTCTTGAGAGTGTAATCAAGCAGACAGGAGTCCAGTACCTCAAGTGACTCGTTAAAAAGCTGAGCCTTGACGGAGGTTGTTCCGAAATCAATTCCAAGAAGCTTCATATAACGCTCCAATTTCATATATTATTTAGTTAATTATACGATAAAATAGTCTTTATGTCAATGGATAGCTTTCGATTTTTAACTTTTACGAAAATCTTTCGTAAATTTATTCCGACTTGACGATTTGCGATATGTGTGATAAAATGGATATATCGATTCAAGCCGTATTATAATGGAGAATGAAATGAATATAGACGAGAGAAAAAATAAAATTGCCGAGCTTTTGAAGGAAAACGGCACCGTCAAGGTCACCGCCCTGAGCGAAATGCTCGGAATATCCGAGGTTACCGTCCGCTCATATCTTACAGATATGGAGAGCAAGGGACTTCTGTCCCGTGTTCACGGAGGTGCGATAAGCTCCTACAAGCCCTATTGCAGTATGAACTTCAATCAGCGTATGGAGACCAACAAGGATGAAAAGAGTAATATTGCCGCGCGTGTTGCCTCAATGATTGAGCCCGATGATACAGTTATGCTCAATTCGGGCACGACGACGCTTCTCGTTTTTCGTCAGCTTCCCATTGATTACAACTTAAAAATTGTGACAAATTCCATTTCAATCGCACTTGAAGCGGCAGAGAATCCCAATTACAGCGTAACCCTCGTCGGAGGCTCTGTCAATGCAAAGTACCAGTTTACCTATGGTCAGGAGGCATCTGAGCAGCTTGAAACCTATCACGCCGATAAGCTTATTTTGTCGGTTGACGGAATTGATATGGAGGAGGGCTTTTCCACCTATTATTCCGAGGAATCCTTTATTGACAAGGTGATGATAAAAAATTCCGAGGTCTGCATTATTGCCGCCGACCGCAGTAAGCTCCGCAGACGTGCCTTCGCAAAAATTTCCGAGCTTGAATGTGCCGACTATATCGTCACAAATTGCGACTTGACCGACGAGGAAATGAATGTACTTTCCGACAATGAAATAAGCTTTATAAAGGTATAAAGAGGATTAGATACCAAGGTGATCCAAACAAGACAAAAAGTGCTGAGCCATTCACTTTTCAGTGTTTGGCTCAGCACCTTTTTTATCCCATAGGGAATTGCATTTAATACGCCCTCGCTGGTGTATGCATAAATTAAGATAGGCGAGAATTGCCGGCGGCTGTCAGCCGCTTTTTATCCCTTTTGTGCTTCAAGTGCTTACGCTTCCTTGTGATAACGGTTTGCACGGTTGATTATAAACTGCATTACAATCATTATAAGCAGGATGAGTGAAATACCGATATAGATGGAAATGTTGTAGCTCTTTGTAAGGTCGTAGCAGAGATTTGACAAGGGAGAGCCTACCGCATATCCTGCGGTATTTGCCGAAACGATGATGCCAAGCACCTTGCTGAAGGATTTTTCACCAAACAGGTCTCCTGCAATTATCGGAAGCATTATGGTCTCAAGCGGAAGCGCAAGAGATGAGAAGATTCCGTAAACCATTGCAAGAATTTTTCCTTCGGGGGAGTTAGTGACAAGCACGAGTGCCGTCATAACTACCGCTCCCGTAACGTAGCATATACCTGTCGTTACACGAAGTCCGAATCGGTCGTAAAGAAATCCGACGAGGAATTTAAAGAAGGTAAGTGCTATCGAGTGAATGGCAAGCACGTCGGTGATGTAGGCTTTGTCAAGTCCTACCGCCTCCATATGAGGAGAGGAGATACCGCTGATGCCCTGAAGAGTCATACCCGTGAGGAATACGCAAGCGATGGCAAGCCAGAAGTAAGCAGTCTTGACGGTGCTTGAATACTCTATTCCACTCCAGCTTCTGCCACGCGACTTTTTCTTTGATACGTTGGACTTGTCGGTGTCGTTGGAGGTGGATTTGAAGAATATCAGAACCAGAATTGCAACTGCGAGAAGTATCAGAGTAACCGCACGATAAGCGTTACGGTATCCGAAGGGGTTACCGTCCTTGTTTATCATATATCCGATGAGCTTCATTGCAACTGCTCCGAAAATTCCGTTTGAAGCAAGGATTGCACCCATAATAGTGCCCTTGTTTTCACGGCACCACACGTTTACAACGTAGCCTATCATGGTTGTTGTAGTCCACGAGAAGCCAAGTCCGAGGAATACGCCTCCGATATAGAACATCCAAAGCTCTGTTGCAAAGGAATAGATAAGGTTTGCCGTGATAAGACAGGTAAAGCCTGCAAATATCAGTTTTTTAGGCCCGAATTTCGCTATAAGCGTTCCGAAGAACAGATTGATAATTGCGGTGGATATAAATCTGAAGGTGTTGGTGAACGCATAGGCGCTTCGTGCAAATCCGAGTGCCTTTTCATCGGTTATAGCCGATATGTAAAGCTGTCCCGGGGATGAACAGAAGCCCAACGACACACCTACCATAATAAAGCAGAGTGCCACCATTACCCATTTGTAATTTGTTTTTTTCACTCTATTACCTCTACCGTTCTGTTGTAGAAGGATTTGAGCGCGG
>JAFYTG010000038.1 GCA_017558945.1 Clostridia bacterium | reverse complement strand
GGGAAATAACCGCCGAAGCCCTCGAACGCACGCTTACCGAGAAGCTTTTCACCCATAGTCTGTACGAAGGTGAAGAAGGGAGTCTCAAATTCTCCGTCGTCAATTACCGAAACGAGAGAAACCTCGAGAGGAATCATATCGAATACCCACGCACAGTTACGCATCTCCTTGGGAAGATTACGCAGGCGGTGTACGTGATAACCACCCCATACGCCCTCAAGATATACGGGACGGCAACGGAAGGGACGGGAGTTGAGCTCCTCAAACAAATCAACGAGTGCGCTGAATGAGAGCATCTGCATCTTTTCGGGAACGTCTGCCGAAATGTAAAAATCAATCAAGCCCTTCTTAATCATTTCCCAACGCTGTTCCATTACGATTTCAAAATCGATATAGTAGTTGCGTCGCATCATAAGGTTATAGGGAAGATTCTTGGTACAACCGATATTGCGGTTCTTACCGTTCTTGCAATTGAGGACGGCAGTTCTCGGAGTAACGTCCATCCATATACGGATATCGTAAAGCTCCTGAAGGTCCTCACAAAGAGCGCTCTTTCCGAAAACGATTATCTTGTCAGCATTCTTGATTTTAGTCTTGAGTGCCTCAAGACGCTCACCGTTCTGAAGTCCGCGGTATCCGTCGCTGTAACGTCTGCCGTAAAGAAGAACGGGGTCTACCTCCTTATCCTCGGGAAGATAAGGAGTAACTATTGCCTCAATCTGATCGGGATCAAGGAAGGTGCAGGAAGCATCAACAAACTCAACGTTCTGAGAAGCAAGCACCTGACGGAGAACGTTTACAAGCGTCTCATACTCCGCACCGGGATAAGCGTCAATACCAATCTTTGAATTTGTTTCAAGCATTTTTGCAATCTTCTTTGCAACAGCCTGAATGCCATTGGTCAAATCCGCTCTTACACTTGCGGGAACGTTTATTTTGTTTACCGCATTGGGATCTGCATAGGGATAAGGATGAAACATAAAGCTCATAATATATACCTCTTTCTTTTTTATTCTTCGTATTTAGTTTTTATAACAAGCCTCTTGCCCTCGGCGTGAGCCTTGCGGAAAGCAGGCACACATTCCTGCTTTATAAAGTCAAACTTACCCTTGGGGTAATCGAACACATTTCCTTCGTGAACGTATACCTCGCGGGTATCGGGTACTCCCGCCTTTGCAATCATCTTGTTGCAGAAGGCAACGTATTCCTTACCGCTTGCGCTGAAAATACCGTTGGGCATCATATAGCCGAAGTCTGCCATTTCGGTGTAACGGAAGCCTCCGCACCACCACCACGGTGCGCTTCCCGCACAGTGAGCCTCCTCAATGGAGTCTATCATCCAACGGTTAAACAACACCTGCTTTTCAATCTTCTCGGGGTAGTATGTACGGTTTTCGTGGTCATACTGTACGCCAAGCCACTTTACACCGCACACAGAATAGCCGTATTCAGCCCATATAACAGGCTTACCACCCGTCTCGTACTTCTGTATAAGACTTCCCGAGGAAATAATTCCAATTCCTCCTATACGGCTTTCGGGGTCGTGAATATTATCCTCATAACCGTAAAAGCCATACGTTTCAAGCGGAGTAAAGTCGATATAATCCTTTGCCTGAGCAGGACCGTCGGTACATATACCACCGTGACGGAAGGTTGTCATCTGATTGGGAATGAGCGGCTTAAGATGTGCCATAAGCTTTGCCCAATATGAATTGATAGACTCGTTTACGTATTGGCGGATATCTATTCCACATTCCTCTCCAGTTCCTCGAGC
>JAFYTG010000037.1 GCA_017558945.1 Clostridia bacterium | reverse complement strand
TCCAACGTGATTCTGCCTATTTTGGCACTTCGGAATTCGTCAAGAAGCATGATTGCACATCTGTTGAAGTCTACCTCTCCGCCTCTTTGTAAAAGTGAACGCTTACGTCCGATAAGCTCGAAAATATCGTAGCCGTCAAGGTCCTCTATCTCCGCCTCCTCGAGTCCGAAGCGCTTGCAAAGCAGGTCGGGATATTTCTTTTGAAGTCTTGAGCAGAGTATCATAGCAATCTCGTCCGACTGCAATACCTTGTCCTTTATCGCACCCGTGATGGCGAGGTTTTCGCCAACTCGCTTATCCTCGAATTTAGGCCATAAAACACCCGGCATATCGAGAAGGTCGATTCCGTGAGGAGTTTTTATCCATTGCTTGTTAAGGGTTACACCGGGTCGGTTTTCGACGTTTGCTTTCTTTTCACCTGCAAGAGTATTGATAAGAGAGGATTTTCCGACGTTTGGAATACCCAACACCATTGCCTTGACGGTTTTGGTCATTCCTTTTTCACGGTTTCTCTCAATTTTATCTGCAAGAATTGTGAGTACACCCTCAATTACCGAATCTATACCCTTTTTGTCGATACAGTCGGCAAGAACGAGGTGCTTGCCTTCCTTTTCATATATCGCACGCCAGCGTGCATTTGCATTGGGGTCGGCAAGACTTGCCTTGTTAAGCACCGTAAGAACGGGCTTGGGTACGACGAGCGCGTCAAGCTCGGGATTCTTTGAGCTTCTCGGGATTCTGGCGTCAAGTAATTCTATGATGATATCAACGGAGGATATGCTTTCCTTTATCATCCTCCGAGTTTTCGCCATATGCCCGGGAAACCACTGTATTACGTCACTCGGCATTATTCAACACCTCCGAATGGAAAGAGTCGGAGGATAACCCTGCCGAGAATATAATTCTCGTGTATTTCTCCAATCATTCGGCTGTCACTTGATCCGTTACGGTTGTCACCCATTACGAACACGCAATCCTCGGATACCGTAAACGGATAGGTTATTCTTTCAAACGGGTCAAGGTACATATCCGACGAGTTGCAATGGTAAACGTAGGGCTCGTCAATGGCTTCTCCGTCAACGTATACCGTCCAGCTTTCAGGGTCAATGTCAATGGTCTGACCCTCGGTCGCGATCACTCTCTTGATGTAGGGGGCGGAGGAGGAAATTCCGTGCTCACGCTCAAGCTTGAGGTTGCCCGAAACGTCAACCACCACGATGTCTCCGTTTTTCGGCTGATAAAACATATCGGTTATGAGAAGTCTGTCAGCGTTGTGAAGGGTTTGCTCCATGCTCGAGCCTGATACCGTGACGAATTTTACCGCAAAGGTGAACAGTAAAACCACGCAACAGAGTGCAACGAGGAAGGTTTCCACCCATTCGTAAAGAGAGAGAAGCGTTTTGCTTTTCTTGTTTTTGTTCATAGCGTTTTCCTTATATCAGTTCAAGTGTTTCTTTTTCTGCGAGTGCTATTATATCCTCGTCGGTCTTTGAACGCATAACGGCTCTCGCCTGACAAGCGTCACAGGATACCTCGATAACGTCGTAGCCTACGTCAAGGATAAGCTCCTTCTTACCGCAGGGACAGTTTATCTTGTCTGCATCGGCAAGCTCCTTTAAAAGATAGAGCATACCGCTCGTTACAACTGCATCGTAATATTCGTATTCGTCATTCTTGAGGTTATTCTCGGATATGTCGAGGTTTTCATCCTCGTCATCGTGACAATGACAGTCGTGATCGTGATGATGCTCACCGTGACAGTCACAATCGTGGTGATGGTGTCCGTCCTCGTGGCAGTCGCAATCCTCATCGTCGCAGAAGCTGTCCTCAAGCTCTCCGCCGTCAATCAACGCAAAAAGCCTTTGTAATTCAAGCGTATTCTGTTCAACCGCCTTTATAACCTCCTCCTTGTCACCTACGAAGAAGATGTCGAGTCCCGAACCCGTGCATTGAAGCACGAACATCTGGTCACCGAAGAAGGTGGATGCTGCTACCTGATAGGGATGAGGATTTGGACAAGCGATACAAGGCACGTTTACCTGAACGGTCTCGCGGTTCTTGATATACTTGATGCTGAGCAGTGATTCACCGCAGGAGCAACGCTTTAAAATCTCACCCGAGGATAGCGTGAAAAGGCTTATCTCCTGAAGGATAGCCACACCGCAATCGGGACAGCGGAAGGAAATATATCTTGTTTCTTTCATACCTTATGACCCTCTATAATAAATCTTTCTCTGAAAAACAGATATTGCTGAAGAACACCGCCAAACTCACCGAGGTCACAGTATTCTCCGCCAAAATATTTAGCAAAAATTTTTTTCATCCATACGTCAACGGGGACCTCGGAAAGTCTGTGAGCTCCGTATAGAAGCACGCAGGAGGCAACCTTTGGTCCGACACCGTGTATCTGCATAAGCTGTTGCTTTGCTTCTGCGTTGGAGACGGATAGGGAAGCCTCGGATATTTCTCCCGAAATCATTTTCCGACAAGCGTCGAGTATGTACTTCGTTCTGAAGCCGAGACGACAGGAGGCAAGTCCCTCCTCGCCTGCTTCAAGAAGTGCCTCGGGAGTCGGAAATTCATAAAAATCAGTATTGGGAATAGGCTTTCCGTAGGCGTTGGAGATGGAGGCAACGTTCTTTTTTATTCTCGGAATGTTGTTATTCTGAGATATGATAAACGAGCAGAGTGCCTCCCAGAAATCCTGCTTGAGTATTCTCAGTCCCGAGGAAATTTCAATAGCGTTTTCAATAACCGCGGATGCATCACCCTCAAATGAAAGGCTTTCGTTTATCAAGGCGTAATGCATGTCAAGGTCGAGGTATTCGGTAAGGTCGCACCCGTTGACCGAATAGTATTCCACCCGACCCTTCGGCTGATTCTTCGGGAATGTAACGACGTCACCCTTGACGATTCCCTGAAATGCATCTCCGATATCGTCGAAGCGGAAGCATTGACCGCAGTTAAAGGTTTTGTCGGGAGAAAATACCTCTCCCTCGGGAAGAGTTAAAATATGCTTCATTTGTGGTACACCGATTTAATGGCACGCTCGACGGCATCCTTTGAGTTACCCCATGGCTCGTCGTCATAGCGATAGTCGAATTTCTTACAGAACCAGGAAACGTCGCCCTGAAGCTCCTTGAGATAGGCAAGCTCAATCGTGCTTGCCGCCTTGTAAAAGTCGGGGCGTACCTTCTTTGACACGAAGGTTGTTGCACACTTCATCATTCTTGAGTAATGCTCAATGCAGAAGTAAGGCGTTTTCGCAAATTTCTCGCGGAATGCCTCGTCTGTCTCCCAAAGTATGCAGGCACATTCGATCATCTTTTCAAAGTTGTTCTCTATTCTGTCACAGATGTAGCAGGAATGAGAAGCCTCTTCAAGATAGTCGCTCGTTGCCTTGGTCTTGTCACCGAGGAGAGGCATCCTTTCAAGCCTTGTGATAAGCTCTGCAATGTGAGTCTCAAGCATAAGTCCGAGGCCGAGACGGTTTTTGCCTCCGAACATCTTTTCATAGTGTGTATGACAAAAGCCCTTTTTGTTGGTTTCAATTCGTATGTCGGGCTCCATAAGCGATGCGCCGAGTATTATATCAAGCTCGTCGTTTTCAAGTCTCGAAAACAGACGGCAGAAGGGACAACCGTCCTGCTCCTCAAAGGTCTCGTTGACGGGTATCGTATATATTTTTTCCATAACGGTTAGTTCTCCACTTCATCGTTGCCCGATTTCAGCTTGTAGCAAAGCTGCATAAGGCTGTCTCCCATATGAACGTTTTCGATATGCACGTCGAGGTCGGGAAGGCGAAGCTCTGTATTTGCAAAATTCCAGAAGCCCGTAACACCCGCCGAGGCAAGTCTGCGAGCCATTACCTCAGCCGATTGCTTGGGAAGGGTAAGCACTGCAATATTTACTCGGTTTTCAATACAGAAGGCTTCAACGTCCTTGATGTCTCGCACAAGGTGACCTGCAACCGTTTTCCCGAGCACGTCAAGAGAGTTGTCGAAGAGTCCTATAAGCTCTACTCCGCATTTTTCAAGAGTAGTGTGATTTGCAATTGCGCTTCCGAGATGTCCAACGCCGATTATTACCGCACGGTTATTCTCTCGAATGCCGAGAATGTCGGCTATGCTCTCTCTCAGGCTCTTAACATTGTAGCCGTAGCCCTGCTGACCGAAGTCACCGAAGCAATTGAGGTCCTGCCTTATCTGTGATGCGGTAACCTGAATCTTTCTTGAAAGGTCTGAGGAGGATATTTTTGTGAACCCGAGACGCTCAAGCTCGGTAAGGTATCTGTAATATCTCGGCAGACGTCGTATTACCGCAGGAGATATTTCTTGTTTGTTCTTTTTCATGTTAATTCCTTTATTTCGTAGTTTATGGAATTGGATTTATTTGAAAAAATTATGATTTTTCGTCATTTGGATTTGTGTAAAATGTGACGTAAAACGGTGAGTTATACACATAACCCACAGAGTTTTCCACAGAAAAAACGCCAAAAAGCCCATAAGATAAGCGATTTGAGGGGTCTTTTCAACAAAGTTTCCCACAACCTGTGGGAAACTGTCGCACCTTACTTAATTTACGAATTTATCGGAAACTGCTATCGCATTAAGTCGGATATCGGAAATATTTCCCTCCAAAAATTCGTAATAAGCCTGCGAGCCGATCATTGCGGCGTTGTCTCCGCAAAGAGAAAGTGGAGCAAGATAGAGAGGGCATCCCTTCTTGTCGCAAAGCTCTCCGACCGCCCGTCTTATGTGTGAGTTTGCGCTGACACCTCCCGCTAAAACGAGTGCAGGGGGATTAAAATCGTCGATTGCGTGGGAAAGTCTGTCTGTCACCGTGTCGCAAACGGCTCTTGTAAAGGAGGCTGCGACATCCTCTTTTTTGTAAGGTGTGCCGTTTTGGTCAAGCTTATGCAGATAGTTGACGACTGCGGTCTTAAGACCCGAGTAGGAAAAGTCGTAGGGCGCATCCTTCACGACCGCACGGGGCAGGGGAATGCTTTTTTCGTCACCGTCGCAGGCAAGTCTGTCCATTTCGGCTCCTCCGGGATAGGAAAGTCCCATAACCCTTGCCGCCTTGTCGAACGCTTCTCCCGCCGCATCGTCACGGGTTATACCAACCGTTTCGTATTCTGTATAGCTCTTGACGTGCAAAAGGGATGTGTGACCGCCCGATATGACGAGAGCTAAAAACGGAGGCTTAAGCTCGGGATTTGCAAGGTAGCAGGAGGCAACGTGACCTCTTGTGTGATTTACCGCGATAAGTGGCTTTTTGAGGGTGTAGGCAAGGCTCTTGGCAAAGTTTACGCCGACGAGCAACGCTCCTATAAGACCGGGACGGTAGGTGACCGCCACCGCATCTATTTCGTTGGCGCTAAGACCTGCCTCGGCAAGTGCCTGCTCGGTGAGAGGCACTACCGCCTCAACGTGCGCACGCGATGCAATTTCAGGCACGACTCCGCCAAAGCGCTTATGCATTTCTATTTGTGAAAGTATTTTGCAGGACAAAATTCGGCGACCGTCCTCTACGACGGCTGCCGACGTTTCGTCGCAGGATGATTCAATAGCAAGTATTTTCAAAGCGTGTTCCTTTAAATTTCGTATATCATTATTAAGGCATCCTCGCGTGGCTTGGAGTAGAAGCCTCTCCGTGCTCCCACCGTCTTAAAGCCAAGCTTTTCGTAGAGTGCTATTGCCGAGGCGTTGGATACTCTCACCTCAAGCGATACCTGACTGCAGCCTCTTTCGGAGGCTCGGCTTATAAGGACTTTGACAAGTGATTCTGCGATACCTTGGCGTCGGTAGTCGGGATGCACTGCAACGTTGGTTATTGCCGCATCGTCGCATACCGTGTAGCATCCGACGTAGCCCACCGCCCGTCCTTCCTTTTCGCAGACGAGAAAGAGTGTGTTGTCTCCTCCGACGCATTCGGCAAGTGATTTCTCACTCCACGGGGATGAAAATATAATTTTTTCAAGCTCTGCCACGTCACCAACGTGACTCTGCTTCATATCAGTAACCGAGTGTTCCGTCAAGGCTGTCATCGTTGTCAATCCAGTCCTCAGTCCTGATGATTCTGTATTCGGTCTCGGTGTCTCTTACGACCACCGTGTCAATGCCTGCGTTGATTATCATACGTCGGCACATCTGACAGGGACTCGTACCGCTTGCAAGCTCACCCGTTTTATAATCGATGCAGGCAAGGTAAAGGGTTGACCCAATCATATTCTCACGGCTTGCCGCAATGATTGCGTTAGCCTCAGCGTGTACCGAGCGGCAAAGCTCGTATCTCTCACCTCTCGGGATGTTAAGCTTTTCTCTCTGACAGTACTGCAGGTCACAGCAGTTCTTTCTGCCTCTCGGTGCTCCTGCATAGCCCGTTGAGATAATACTGTCGTTCTTTACGATTATTGCGCCGAATTTACGGCGGATACAGGTTCCTCTCAGCGCTACGGTCTGTGCAATGTCAAGATAGTAGTTCGTTTTATCGGGACGCTGTGTCATAATCTCCTCCATTAAAGCGTTTTTACGTATTCCTTGAGCCATTCGGTGAATTCCTCGCCTATCTCCGAGTGCTTGACTCCGTAGGAGATATTTGCCTTGAGGAGACCGAGCTTTGAGCCCATATCGTGATGAATACCGGGGAATTTATATGCCATAATACCATCTGCTCTCGCAAAGGTTGCCATTGCGTCGGTAAGCTGAATTTCACCGCCTGCACCGGGTGCCTGGTTTTCAAGAACCGCGAAGATTTCAGGGGGAAGCACTACTCGTCCGAGGATGGAAAGGCAGGAAAGAATCTTGTCGGGAGTGGGCTTTTCAATCATATCACGGCAGACGTAGATGTCCTTTTCAACCTCGGTTGCATCGAGTGAGCTGTACTTTACGATCTGCTCACGGGTAACCTCACGTACGCCAACCGTAAGCTTATTATACTTTTCGTAAAGGTCAATAAGGCTCTTGGTGGTAGGAGTGTCAGATTCGATTACGTCGTCACCGTAAAGCACCGCAAATGGCTCGTTACCTACAAAGCTCTTTGCACACCATACCGCGTGACCAAGACCCTTGGGAGCCTTTTGACGAAGATAGGTGATGTTTGCCATTTCGGCAATCTCGTTTATTTCACGAAGAACGTCCTCCTTGCCCGATGCAAGAAGCTTCTTTTCGTATTCGGGAGAATAGTCGAAGTAATCCTCGATTGCTCCCTTTCCGCGATTTGTGATGATAAGTATATCGGTAATGCCCGAGTCGACAGCCTCTTTTATCTGATAATGCATTGCGGGCTTATCAACTATGGACATCATTTCCTTTGGGACAGCCTTAGCCGCAGGGAGCATTCTTACGCCGAGACCTGCTGCGGGTATAACAGCCTTTGTAATTTTAGCCATATTATAATCTCCTTTTGTATCGGGATGAAAACATACTTATAAATAATTATATATAATAAACCTCTCTTTGTCAAGGAAAAGAGGCTCATTTAATCAAAAATGGACGAAAAAAGCCCGACTTTTTGCAAGTTGGGCTTTTTTGACTTATTTGAGTGTTATAAGGGTGTGCAATCTAAACGGAGGAAGCGAAAGTGTAACCTTGTCTCCGCTTTGCTCAAACGGAATTTTTTCACCGTCGGGCTGAGATACTGCCGAGGTGATTTTTCTGTCAACCGTCATCGTGACCTTTACGTCGTGAAGCTTTGGAAAATCGGGAAGGAGACATACGTTTCCTCGGTTTACGGGAGGGGCGTAAAGCAGATGAAGGGCTAAAAACTCTCCGTCAAGGCTACGTCTGAGACGAACTCGCGCGCAGGAGGGTAGCTCCTCGGTGACGATAGCCTTTGAGTAAACTGACTCAATTGCGCCGGTAACGTATTTTTCAAGCACGTAATTGCCCGAGCCGTAATATGCCTTAAAAACGGGGTGTGCAAAATAAAGGACGTTTCTGCATTTAACGAGTGCGGGATAGTCTGCAGACTCGGTCTTGTAGGGGGTATTCTTGTGGCCGCAGAAGTGATTGAGGGTGCGGTTGAAATACGGCTCGTAAACCTCAGCCAGAGACTCTCCGTTACTCCTTGTGCGCATAGCTTTAGAGTAGGAGAGGAAGGGAGTGGTAAACTCGTCAAGGTCGCATTTTATGAAGTCGGAATCGTATTCGGAAACTGATAGCTTTTGAACTCCAAGCTCGTCGAAAATACTCTCAAAGCTTGCGATAATGACGCCGTTTTCAGCGAATTTTACAAGAGCCTTCTTTTCTTCCTCGGTAAATCTTACTCGGTCGGGAAGAATGATGCACTTGTATTTTGAAAGGTCGTCACCCAAGCCTACCACATCGTATTCAAGGTGCATATTCTGAAGTATTTTTGATGCTCCCATATCTGCGTCGTAGGAGTGGCTGAGCCATATTGCAAGGTCGGTATACGCGCGTGTGTTTTCACAGTATTTTTCGATTTTCTTAACGTAATCGAAGGCGTGACCGATGACCGAGTAGGTCGCCTTGTCGAGAAAGCCCATCGGGTGAAGGTGGTCACCAACCGAGATGGAAGCGCCGACGCTCAGCATATCCGCACACTCGTAGCGTAAAGCCTCCTTGTCCTTGAAGCCTCCGAATTCTCCCCAGGAGTGATGGAATTTGCCCGTCATACCGAGAAAATGCTTGCCGTATTTTTCAAAGAACTTTGCACGAAGAGGCATAAGGTCGTAGCCTCCCCACGCAGTAGGAAGGTCCTCAAGCTCATAGTGTGTCTGATAGGGATGATACTCGGTTCTGTTCATATTTGCGCCGCCGTTGTAGAAAACGGGCGCATCCTTTGAATATTCGTGAACTATTCCCGTAAGGGTCTTCATCATTTCAACGTGACCCTCGGTGTAGTATTTTCTTGCATCCCAAATGTTGTCGGGGTCAAGACCCTTTTTTATCATACCTGCACGGCAGGAGTCACAAACACAGTTGTCGGAAATAAAGCAGATATCGAAGAAAACGCCGTCGGATACGTCGAAGCTTTCGCAGATTTCTCTCGTTATAGCCTTCAAGTGCTCGGCATAGTCTCCGAGAGGACAGAGACATACCCATCCACCCTCTGCCAAGGGGGCATCGGGGTCGGTAACCTCTCCGTGAGCACCGAGCGGTTTTTTTGTATTAAAATCAATATGTCGCCATTCGGGATGCTCGTCTGCACCCTTTTTACTCCATCCCATCGTGATGTATATGGGAGCCTTTGCTCCTGCGGCGTGAATGGCGTCAATCTCCTCCTTGAGCAGATTGAATTTGAGTCCGGGGTGCATTTCTGCCACCCTTGACGGATAGTAGGTGTAGCCGTGATGACACTTTGCAAAAACGGTTATCAGGTCAACGCTTGCATCCTTCAAAATCTGTGTAAATTCTTCCTTGTTGAACTGACTTCCTATTCCGTAAATTGCAGGGCTTGTGTGGAAATCTAAATGAACGCACCTCATAAATGCTTCTCCTTTTGTGGATTTATATCACAATTTTACTATACCGTATCGAAGAATGTCAAGCATTCAAGGCGATTTTTAGTCTAAAAAACAGGTTGGGAAAATTTTTCTCAAAAAATTTAAATTTGTGCTTGACATTTTCACAAGTTTAGTATATACTATCATCTGTTGAGAATATTGCGGAATTGTGTAAAGGTAGCACGACAGACTCTGACTCTGTTTGTCTGGGTTCGAATCCTAGTTCCGCAGCCAGAAAAAAGAGAGCAAGTCATCGACTTGCTCTCTTTTTTCAGTTATATTCGCCTTGCGGCGAGTTCTATGCACAGGTGCGTGATATGTCCTTCGGACGTGATATGCGCTTCGCGCGTTGAAAGTTACAAGGCGAATATAATATCACTGTGAGCGGAGCGAACAATATCACTTTTGCGAAGCAAAAATATCACGCAGACGAAGTCGGCATATCACTAAAACGCTTTACAACTCAAACTTTTGTGATATACTATATTCGAGGTGATGACAATGGCGGAAAGCATTTTGAGAGATAAATCCAAAGAGTTTGCGAAGCAGATCGTTTTTCTTTGCCGTGATATAAAAACAAATATGAGAGAGTCTGTTTTAACAAATCAGCTTTTGCGTTCGGGAACGTCTATCGGAGCAAATATACACGAGGCACAATATGCGCAAGGAACGAAGGATTTTATATCAAAATTGGAGATTGCACAAAAAGAGTGCTACGAAACGGAATATTGGATGGAATTGCTTTTTGAAACGGGTTATATTCCCGAAAATGTTTATAAGCCTCTGCAAAACCAATGCGGACAAATTCGCAGAATGCTGATTTCTTCGCTGAACACTACAAAAACAAATCAAAACAACAAATAATCCCAGAAAGGTGGTGGAAATATGAAAAAGAATTACAATTATTGGGTTACCCCTCAAAACATTCCGCAATTCAAATCAAAGCGGATTTTACATATTCTTTCAAGCACCTGCCTTGTTATAAACTTAATTGTATTCGCCGGCTGACGCAAACGAGCTTCTTCTTATAGAGGTGTGGGAGACCAAGCGTCATCAGGAGATTCACATTGAACAGCCTCACATGGCAAGGCTTCGTTCCTTTAAGAACGAGTACGTCGAGACTACGACTCTCGGTGAATTTGAAATTAAATAATTATAATAATTATAAAAGCAGGGACTGAGTCAAACGGCTCAGTCCCTATTGTTATACTACGGTAAATTCGCGGACCTCACCGTAATGAGTTCCCGTTGTGACGTATTGAGGAAGAGTAGGTGACAGCATATCAAAAAAGTTCTTATGCTTGTGTCCTGTGATAAGCGCCTTGATAAGTGGCTCGTTCTTGATATACTCGACAAAGTCAAGCGTTGCCTTGTCGGGAGTCTGCTGAAGGCGTCTGTTCTCGGGGAAGGCATCGAGAAGCTCCTGAGGTGCGGCAACCACGTGAGTTGCATCAGCGTTGGGGAGGGATTTGTAGTACTCAAAAATGCTCTCGGTGAAAATCGGCACGTGCATTGCGAGAATTATGGGGTATCCCTTTGCGACCTCTGCCTTAAGTGCCTCAAGCTGTCCCTCGGTCATAAGATAGTAGGAGTTGTCAAGAGTTACTATATTCACCTCTCCGAGCATACGGGAATAAAAATACAGATTGTGCTTGAAATGAGGTGCGATAACCTTCATCATTTCCCACTTGTATTCGTAGTCCTCGGTGGCTTCTCCGAGAAAGTGGCAAAAGTCGTGATTGCCTGCGGCATAGATATAGTCAAGCTTGTTCCACTCGTTGTCGATGTAGTCGAAGTTGCCCTTTGAGAAAAAGTCTATAAGATCTCCTGTGTGAAGTATGGTGAGCTTGTTTTTGACGGCGTAGTCTACCGCCTGAGCAAAAAGCTCCTCACAGCCTCCGGGGTATAAATCAAACGCTCCGTCACGCCAGCCCGTAGGGTCGTCACGGGTGAGATGAGTGTCGGTCATATGTAAAAATTTAACGGGCTTTGAAAGTCCTATTTCAATAGTGTTTTGTATAACCTTAAGTGTTTGCTTCATAAAAATTACCTCGTTTTAATTATCTTGATACTATTATATCACGCGCATTTTGGGCTTGTCAATAAAGATGGTTGCAAAATGATAAAGTTTGTGATAATATATTTTTATATATAATTATATAATAAACCGCGGGAGATATTTAATGATAAATATAAAAAGGTTTAAGGAAAAGCTTGCGGTTACCCTTGTATTGCTTCTGTTTGTATGCGTTTTGTATTTGCTCAAAACCACCTGCCCTATAAAAGAGATTTTAGGCATTGAGTGTCTTGGGTGCGGAATGACGAGGGCGACTCTTTCGGCGTTAAGACTTGATTTTAAAACGGCGTTTGCTTATCACAGAATGTTCTGGTCAACGCCTCTTCTATACCTCTTTTTTCTGCTTGACGGAAGGCTTTTTGAACAAAAGTGGTTCAATACGATTGTCCTGATTTGCATTTTTGCGGGATTTGTCGCAAATTGGATGATAAATTTATTGACAATTACATAATCATATTGTATAATATGTCCAACAACATAAGGAGGTTACTACTATGTTTTGTAAAAATTGTGGTGAAACCATGAATGACAATCAGGCAATCTGTATCAAGTGTGGCGTTAAGGTTGGTGACGGTAACAAGTACTGTGCTAACTGCGGAAACGAGCTTCCCGAAAACGCTGATGTTTGTCTCAACTGCGGAGTTGCAGTAAAGAATGCTAAGGGTGGCAACGGTACCTATCTTAACGGTCAGGACAAGATAGTTATGATTCTCGTTACCCTGTTCCTCGGCGGACTTGGTATTCACAACTTTATGATGGGTGAAACCAAGAAGGGTATATTCAAAATCATTATGTCGTTCCTTTGCGGAATCGGCGGTATACTCGCACTTATCGACCTTATAAAGATTTGTATGGGCAGCTACGTTGTTGACCCCAACAAGCTTGTTTAATTCATACTTATAAAGAAAGAGGCTGTAAAAAACTTGGTTAGAGTTTTTTACAGCCTCTTTTCAGGAGATAGGAAAAAATGCTCCAGAATGGACAAACCGAAGCCCGTCAGCGTACGAGTGTACGGTAGTGGCGAGGTTTGTTCAGAGCCAAAAACATATGATTTATTCGAGAAAACTCATTTTT
>JAFYTG010000036.1 GCA_017558945.1 Clostridia bacterium | reverse complement strand
TGGATGTGGATAATCGCATTTCTTGGTATGGCTACCATTTACGCAGAGGCTGTTCTCGCTCAGGAGACCCGTGTTGTTGACGAAAACGGCGATGTACACGGCGGTCCCGTTTACTACATAAAGAAGGTGTTCAAGGGTGGCTTCGGCTCCTTCCTCGCAATCTTCTTCTCTATTGCCGCTATCCTTGCACTCGGCTTTATGGGCTCTATGGTTCAGTCCAACTCTATTGCAGAGTCTATGAACACCGCATTCGGCGTTCCCGGTTGGATTGTAGGTGTCATCCTTGCAGTTATCTCGGCTGTCATCTTTATCGGCGGTATCCAGAGAATTGCTTCCGTTACCGAGAAGCTCGTCCCCATTATGGCTTGTCTCTTCCTCGTTGGCGGTCTCGCAGTGCTTATCGTTAACATCAAGTACATTCCCGAAACCTTCGGTATGATTTTCAAGTATGCCTTCAAGCCTCAGGCTATGATAGGCGGTGCATTCGGTGCAGCTCTTAAGACCGCTATCAGCCAGGGTGCAAAGAGAGGTCTCTTCTCTAACGAGGCAGGTATGGGTTCAACTCCTCACGCACACGCTCAGGCTAACGTTGAGAAGCCTCACGATCAGGGTGTTGTTGCTATGATTGGTGTGTTCATTGATACCTTCGTAGTTCTTACCATGACCGCTCTCGTTGTTATTTCTACCCTCTATGCTAAGGGCGGAGATATGTGGCAGACCGTTACCAAGACTAATGCAATGCAGACCGCTGTTTCCTCTACCTTCTCTGCTCTCGGCAACTTCGGTAACATCTTCGTTGCTATCTGTCTTCTCTTCTTTGCCTTCTCAACCGTTATCGGCTGGAACTTCTTCGGTAAGATAAACGTTCAGTACCTCTTCAAGAACAAGAAGATTGCAACCGTTATCTACTCCGTAATCGCTATCGTATTTATCTTCCTCGGCACTATTGCATCCAACGATCTCGTTTGGGAGCTCACCGACTTCTTCAACTACCTTATGGTACTTCCCAACGCAATTGCTCTTATCGCTCTTGCAAACGTCGTTAAGAAATCCGCGATTTTCTCAAAGAAGAATAAGAAATAATCCCATAAAGCCCGTCATATGACGGGCTTTATTTCTTGACCTGCTATTTTTGATATGTTAAAATAGGGGTGAGGTGAAATTATGATACGCAAGCTTTATAACGGAAAAATAATTTTGGGCGATACCCTCGCTCCAAGCGGAAGCGCCGTATATACTGAGGGGGATAAAATAATTGCCGTAACCGACGAGGCTCTTCGCTTTGACGAGGAGTATGACGCTGAGGGTAAATATATTTCGGCAGGCTTTATTGATATCCACGTTCACGGAGGCTTCGGATATCGCTTTGAGGATTGCTCGGAGGAGGAATTTTTCATAGTTGCCGAGAAGCACGCCGAGCACGGCACGACCTGTATGCTTCCCTCAATATCCACCCGTACCACAGAGCAGTATATCGCAATGCTTGAACGGTTCAAGGGAGTAAAGACCTGCGAAGATCCGCGTGGCGCGTATCTTTACGGAATACATATGGAATCACCGTATTTTTCACCTGCACAGACAGGTGCTCAGAGTAATTTGATAAGAGACTTTGATAAGGCGGAGTATACAATGCTTATTGACCGCTACGGAGAATATATCAAGCGCTGGTCAGCCGCTCCCGAGCTTTGCGGGGTTGAGGACTTTGCCAAGGCTTGCCGTGATGCAGGGATTTTGTTGTCAATAGGTCATTCGGATGCCGAATACGATACCGTTATGAGCGCTTACGATATGGGCTTTAGCTGTGTTACCCACCTCTATTCCTGCACGAGCACCGTCCATCGCAAAAACGCCTTCCGCTACGCAGGAATCGTTGAGGCGGCGTATATGCTTGACGGTATGGATGTTGAGCTTATTGCTGACGGTAAGCACCTTCCCGAAAGTCTTTTGAAATTTGCCGTAAAATTCAAGGGGATTGACCGCATTGCTATTGTTACCGATGCCACAAGATATGCGGGATATCCCGACGGTGCCGAGAAGATATACGGCTTTACCGATGCCATAATCGAGGACGGCGTTGCCAAAAAGCCTGACAGAAGCTGCTTTACGGGCTCGTGTGCCACCGCCGACCGACTCGTTCGCACTATGATGGATATGGGAGGTCTGTCGCTTCTTGATGCGGTAAGGCTTATCACCGTCAATCCTGCACGCATTGCAGGCATTGAGGGAAGGGGAAGGCTGGAAAAGGGCGCTTATGCCGACGTTACGGTCTTCGACGACGATATCAACGTGTCACTGACTATGGTGAACGGTAATATCGTATATAAAGCGTAAAAAAATCCTCTGCAAATTACTTTGCTGAAATGATATAATGAGTAGACACTGTTTTTTTAGTGTCTACCATCATTATATCATTTCAAAGTCCGTCTTAAGACGGGCTTTTATTTATGGTGCCTTGTAAGGTATAATAAAAAGCTACTCTTTCGTTGATACGAAGAGTAGCTTTTTTATTAATATTCTTTTTTGATTGCGGGAATGACCATATGATGATAGTAAAAAGTGTCAAGCGTGCGGTGCAATCTTGAAT
>JAFYTG010000035.1 GCA_017558945.1 Clostridia bacterium | reverse complement strand
TATGGTAGTCGGAGAATCAAGCTATGATACCTTTGAAAAGGAAACGGTGTTAAAGCCGAGAGCCATTTTCAAGATAAAGGAGCTTCACCGCACCGATGACGCCGAGGAAAAGAGAGTTGAGCTTCACCTTCACACAAACCTTTCCTCAATGGATGCCGTTATTCCTCCCGACGTTGCAGTCAAGACCGCACACGCTTGGGGACACCGTGCGGTAGCCATCACCGACCACGGAAACGTGCAAGGCTTTCCCGATGCAATGCTTGCGGCGGACAAGCTTGGTATGAAGGTCATTTACGGTCTTGAAGCCTACTACGTTGACGATACGGCAAGAGCTGTATGGGGAGACGATAACGCCTCCTTTGAAAAGGACGACTTCGTAGTTTTCGATATAGAGACGACGGGTCTTTCTCCTCTCACCTGCGCCATAACCGAAATAGGTGCGGTGCGTTGGAGAAACGGAGAGGTGATTGACCGCTTCTCAACCTTTGCAAATCCCGAAATGCCTATTCCCGAAAATATTGTCAAGCTTACGGGAATTACCGACGATATGGTAAAGGATGCTCCGTCGGTTTCCGATGCGGTATCCGCATTTTTGGAATTCAGCAAGGGTGCGGTGCTTGTAGCACATAACGCCAACTTCGATACAAGCTTTATAAAGCAGGCTTGCGAAAAGCACGGCTTTGAATTTACAAACACCTATCTTGATACGGTGGCTCTTTCACGCCACCTTAACCCAGAGCTTAAGCGCCACAGACTCGACAGTCTTCAGGAGCATTACGGACTTGAAAGCTTCAATCATCACAGAGCCTGCGACGATGCCGAAATGCTTGCCAAAATATTCACCTGTATGACCGAGGACCTCAAGAAAGAGGGCGTCGGAAATCTTGGCGATATGATGCTTGCAATGTCGGAAAAGAGCGACCCGAAAAAGCTTCGTCCCTATCATATGATAATTCTCGTCAAGAGTCAGGCAGGTATGATGAACCTTTACAAGCTGGTCTCCGCCTCCTACCTTGATTACTATCACCGTCAGCCGAGAATACCGAGAACGATGATAGAGCGTCACCGCGAGGGACTTATTATAGGCTCGGCTTGTGAGGCGGGTGAGCTTTATCAGGCAATACTCTCGGGAAAGAGCGACTCCGACCTTTTAAAAATTGCAGAATTTTACGACTATCTTGAAATTCAGCCTCTTTCGAACAACTCCTTTATGATAGAAAACGGCACTCTTCCCGATATGAATGCGGTAATCAACATAAACCGCCGTATCGTCGAGCTTGGTAAGAAGGCGGAGAAGCCCGTCGTTGCAACCTGCGATGCGCACTTCTTGAATCCGCAGGACGAAATTTACCGCCGTATTCTCATTTCGGCAAAATTCTCAGACGCTGACCGTCCCAGTCCTCTCTATTTCAGAACCACCGAGGAAATGCTCAAGGAGTTTGACTATCTCCCGAAGGATGTTGCACACGAAATAGTTATTACAAATCCTAACCTCATTGCTGATATGGTTGAGGATGAGATACGTCCCATTCCCAAGGGCACGTTTACTCCCAACCTTGAGGGCGCTGAGGAGGATTTGCAGAATATGTGCTGGACAAAAGCTAAGTCTATGTACGGAGACCCTCTACCCGATATAGTTTACAACCGTCTTGACCGCGAGCTTACCTCCATCATCAAGAACGGCTATGCAGTGCTTTACATAATTGCACAAAAGCTTGTAAGCTACAGCGAAAGCCAAGGATACCTCGTCGGCTCGAGAGGCTCGGTAGGCTCGTCCTTCGTTGCCTCAATGTCGGGTATATCCGAGGTTAACCCTCTGCCTCCTCACTACTACTGTCCCAAATGTCAGCACAGCGAATTTATCACCGACGGAAGCGTCGGCTCAGGCTTTGACCTTCCCGATAAGCATTGTCCCAAGTGCGACACGCTTATGAATAACGACGGTCACGATATTCCCTTCGAGACCTTCCTCGGCTTCTACGGAGACAAGTCTCCCGATATTGACTTAAATTTCTCGGGAGAGGTTCAGGGCAGAGTACATAAATACACCGAGGAGCTTTTCGGAAGCGAGAACGTATTCCGTGCGGGAACGCTCGGTACTCTTGCTGAAAAGACCGCCTACGGCTATGTTTTAAAGCACCTTGAGACGAGAGGCGAAACTCTTCCCAAGGCGGATATAAACAGACTTGCGCAGGGATGCGTAGGCGTTAAGCGTACCACGGGTCAGCATCCCGGCGGAATCATAGTTGTACCGAGAGAGAACAGCGTTTATGAGTTCACTCCCGTTCAACATCCCGCAGACGATCCGAACTCGGATATCGTCACCACACACTTCGCATTCTCCTACCTGCACGATACCATACTCAAGCTTGACGAGCTTGGACACGATATTCCGACCAAGTACAAGTTTCTTGAGGTCTACTCAAACACGAGCGTTATGGATGTTCCTATGAATGACCCCGAGGTTTACGAGCTGTTCCGCTCCACAAAGCCTCTCGGAGTAACCCCCGAGGATATTGACTCGGAGCTTGGTACGTTTGGTCTTCCCGAGCTTAGTACAAGCTTTGTACAGCAGGTTCTTATCGAATCCAAGCCCAAGAACTTTGCCGACCTTTTGCAGATATCGGGACTTACTCACGGCACTGACGTTTGGCTGGGCAATGCGCAGGAGCTTATACGCGATGGTGTCTGCGACATTTCTGAGGTTATCGGAACGCGTGACGGTATTATGCTTGACCTTATCCGTTACGGTCTTGACAACTCGGACGCCTTCAAGATAATGGAAAAGGTACGAAAGGGCAAGGGTCTTACTCCCGAGGAGGAGGAAAAGATGCGTGCCCACAACGTACCCGACTGGTATATCGTATCCTGCAAAAAGATAAAGTATATGTTCCCCAAGGCTCACGCGGCGGCATACGTAACGAGTGCTATCCGTCTCGGATGGTATAAGGTGCATATGCCAAAGGTATTCTATGCCGCCTTCTTCTCCGCCGCACCCGGTGGCTTTGACGCGGCAATAGTAATGAGAGGAAGTGCAGGCATCAAGGCTCACATTGCCGAAATTCGTGCAAAGGGCTATGAGGCTACTGCCAAGGAGACCTCTCTTATTCCCACTCTACTCCTTGCAAACGAGTGTATCGTAAGAGGAATCCCTTTCCTCCCCATTGACCTCACTAAGTCAAAGGCGTTTGCCTTCGTGCCCGAGGATGATGGAATACGTCTTCCCTTCTCAGCGCTTCAGGGTGTTGGAGAAAGCGCGGCTGAAAGTATCGAAAAGGCAATGAGCGAGGGAGGAATACTCTCGGTGGAGGACCTTCGCATCAAGGACACTACCAGCTTGATCCGCTTCATTCCTTTTCCTCTAAAACAAAATCTTTCCAAACACGATACACAGTACCAAATAGCCAAACACAAAGGCATAGGCCATAAAATCCCTCTTGGCATATACCAGCGG
>JAFYTG010000034.1 GCA_017558945.1 Clostridia bacterium | reverse complement strand
TACGGGAATCGACGCATATTGCCTATCGGCAATCTGCACGGCTCGACCTGAAGGTCTCACCCCTTCCACCTAAAAACCATTCCCCGAATGGTTTTCTTAACGGTGGAAGCCCTCTCGGGTCCGATTCCCGATTGATTAAACAAAAAAATAAACACACCTAATGGTGTGTTTATTTTTTTGGTGACCCGTACGGGAATCGAACCCATGATTCCACCTTGAGAGGGTGGCGTCTTAGCCGCTTGACCAACAGGCCTTTTATTTAGCCTCATTATTATATCAAAGGTTTTGAGAAATGTCAATATATTTTTGAAAAAAATTTTATTTTATCTGTTTTTATAAGGAGAGGCTTTTGTTTCAAGCCCCTCCTTAAAGCAAACGGTTTAACGCTTTGCCTCGTGCAACAAAACGATAGCGGAAATAGCCGAGCAGACAAGCCACACGATAAACATCGGAGCATATCCGCTTGCCTCAACCATAACTCCGAAAACGAGCGAGCCGACCGCCGCACCCGAATATGCAAGCACGTCCATATAGCTTGCGACGGATGAAACACATCCTCTCTCAAGATAGCGTGCAGGAAATATTGAAAGGAGCGTTGTATTTGCCATAGAAATCATACAAGCAATTCCGCCGAAGCAGGCAAGCGACAGCCACAGAGGGAGGATATTAAGCGCCAGAAGACAAGCAAAGACGGCGCTCAAAACGAGAGAAAGTCCCGCAACGAGATTCTCGTTGCTTTTGAACATTCTGAGGCAAGGCAGAAAAAGAATTCTTCCAAGCAAGGTAAGTAACGGCACTATGAAAACGTAAAATGCAAGATTTTTAAGGTCAAGTCCGAAGGTTGAGGCAAAGTAAAGTCCCATCCACACGTTAATATTATCCTTAATTACTCCGTGAAAGAGCGACGGAATCGACATACGGCGGAAGGCGGGATCGCGCAAAAGCTCCTTCAAGGGCATGGGCGGAAGCTTTTTCTCATCGGTCTGACTTGCATCGTGTACGAAGATTGCAAAGAGAAGCGCTATAACGAGCGTAATTCCTGCGGGTAAAAAGAATGCGGCGGAAACCGAATCAAACGCCGAAATACCAACGCTCGCAAGCACGACTCCGATAATACTGCCGAAGCCTATGCAGGTCGCCATAAGTGACAGAACGGTAGAACGCTTTTCGGCAGAAAAGTTAGAGGAAACTATTCTGAGAATAGGTCCCCAGATAAGAGACTGCGCAAGGCCGTTCAAGAGCCAGAGCAGATACAAAACGCCAACGGGTAAGAAAAATCCAAAAATCAGGTTAACGACAGCCGAAGCACACAGACCGCTGAGTATCATCACCTTGGGCGGAAGCTTGTCTCCTATTCTTCCCAGCACAAGCTTTCCGAAGGCGTAAGCCCCGAGAAAAAGAAATGAAAGAATACCGAGCTGAGCGTCGGTCATAATACCGAGCTCCTTGATGCCTACCGATGCAACCGACAGATTGAGTCGGCAAAGATATACACAGCTATATCCGAGATAGGCAAATATTGCGATGAGCACGGCTCTCATTGAGGAAGTAGATTTTGTTTTCATTTATTTTCACCCTGAAGCAATTTTATGCTTTCCTTTTGCATTCTTATACTTTCGGCAGTTTTTTCGGGATTCTGCAAAGACAGAGTTACCTTTATGGCATCAAGCACCGAAAGGGTAACTATTCTCGACGAAACCGCTTCAATCGGATATCTGAGCTCGTCCGAATAAACCGACAGTACTATATCGGCGTGACGGCAGATGGGAGAATCCTTATAGCTCGTGATAACCGTCGTGGTAGCTCCTCTTTCGTGAGCAATTCTCAAGGCGTCAATAGTATCACGGCTTTTACCCGAATTAGATATCGCAAAAGCAACGTCGCCTTTTTTGAGGTTGCCCGCATTAATTCTCATATACAACGGGTCAGTTGCGGAAAAGGCAGGATAGCCGAGCTGCATAATTCTGTAACCCGCATCCTGAGCAACGCTTGATGACGTGCCGATTCCGAAAAAGCATATTTTTTCGGCGTAAAGCATCGTAGACACCGCACGGTCAAAGCTCGTTCTGTCAAGCATCATAAGGGTATCGTCAAGCGCCTTCTTGCCCGATTCAAAAACCTTCTTCAAAACGTCGGCGCTCGAATCGGCGTTGCTGACCTCGGTAGAATAGCTCTCAAAGCTGTTGCGTGCAAGCTCCATTGCAAGAGCAATCTTCATTTTTGAAAAGCCCTCAAAGCCGAGAGTCGTGCAAAAGCGTATTACCGCAGAGCTTGCTACTCCCGCCCTGCGCGCAAGCTCGGATACGTTCATATCCACAGCCTCTGCACTGTTATTGAGTATTACGTCGGCAATCTTCTTTTCGGCAGCCGTCAAATTTGAATACCGGTTTTCAATCAAGACAAGACAAAGCTTTTCCTGCATAATTACCTCTATCGAATTAATTTCTAAAATCACACTCTATTAACAGAATTATATTCTATTACTCCCATTACGTTTTGTCAATAGGTAAAAGAAAAAAGGTGTCGAAAGACACCTTTTTATTACAACGATAAGCGAAAAGCTTTTTGCCTTTTCGACATCCTACGTTCATTAATAGATTAAGATAGGCGAGAATTGCCAGCCACTTATTCTGCTATAAAGGTTTCCCCTGCACCTATTTTCACGGTTTCTCCGTGGAAGAGATACGGATTGCGTCTTACCCATACATCTGTTGCCGTGGGATTGTGAATGACAGTTCCATCGAGGCTTATTTCAAGAGAATTGAATGCCTTTTGGTAGTTGTATATTTCAATGTTGGTCGCATACCATATATCATCTCTGCCCGAAAGGGTTTCACAGAGCTTTTCCATATGGTCCCAGTTGTTGTCAAGGTCAAGCTCATACGAGTGACCCCAGATATAAAACATTGCGTTTGTAGCACCCGAGTAGTCAAGATCCTTGAATTTTTCCGCAAGCTCAAAAACACGCACATCCTTATGATGACATGTTGGCTGAAGAGCAAGCCAATTTTCGGGAGGATATGCGAAGTCGTGAGTGCTTTTAACGGCGCGGGAATAGGAAACGCCCGCTAATTTTAATCCGGCGATAATTTCGTCGTTGTAGGTGCCTTGAGGATACGCCATACCCGTAATGATGCCGCCGAATTCCTTTTCGAGTATCTCCCGGTTTTTCAAAACGTCATAAAGCTCAAGCTCGGTTTTGATTGCGTGAGGATAGGGATGATTATGCCCGTGAAGAGCCACCTCGTGACCCGAGCCGATATAAAGCTTTTTTGCATCCTCAAGCGTCATAGGCTTCCACCAATCAGTAGCGCTTGCAGCTCTTCTGTCATAGAATATATTTGAAGAAAGATTAAAGGTTGCCTTAAGAGCGTATTTGTCAAAAAGCGCTATAAGTCTCTTGTCCTGAACAACACCGTCGTCATAGCTGAAGGTCAAAGCCTTTCCTCGACCCTCGGGAAATTTCATATAAACCGAATACATTACAAGCCTCCGAATTTTTTTTCTTAATTCTAATCGTTGTTGAGCGCTTTGTCAATAAGTGCTTTGTAAAAAGTTTGTAAAGCGTATATCTTTCCCACTTTTTAATTAATCCAATTTGTGCCTATAAATAAGGAGCTTTTGAAATAATTACTTACTTTACAAAAACATATTGATTTTTTTACATTTCTATGATAAAATATACAGCATTATATATTAAGGAGTTTTTATGGAACAGTTTTTTATCAATTTATGGGATGTAATAACCCATTCAACCGAATGGATATATTTGCTCAGAATATTTATTGCCTGCCTTTGCGGAGGTATAATAGGTATTGAGAGAACGCTTCGACAGAAGGATGCGGGCTTCCGTACCCATCTTATAGTTGCGCTTGGCTCGGCTCTTATGATGGTAATTTCAAAGTATGGCTTTGCGGATTCGATTGACTTTGATGCGGCTCGAGTTGCTTCTAATATCATTACGGGTATAAGCTTCCTCGGTGCAGGTATGATATTCGTCAAGGGTATCAATATCAAGGGTCTTACAACTGCCGCAGGTATATGGGCAACGGCAGCTGTTGGTATGGCGGTCGGAAGCGGCTTGTACATAACGGGTATCATTGCCACCCTTCTTCTCGTTCTTATACAGATAGTTTTCCACACCTTCCTTATCGGCTTTGACAAGGTGCTTGCAAATGACGTTACGGTTGAGATGGTGGTGCGTATCAAAAACACTGAGGACTCTCTTGAACGATTCAAGAAGATTCTTCGCGAGAAGAGTATCGAGTATTCCGAGATTAAAATTGCTCTGGGTGATGACGGATACTTTACCGTCACTCTTACCGTCAAGGGTGACCGTGAGATTGACGTTGACGGCATTCTCTCGGCTTTCAACGAGCACGAGCATATTCAGGCTATCAGCTTCTGATACATACACTCAAACAAAGCAAAACGGTGCCAAGTCCTTGGACTTAGCACCGTTTATTATTTATTTTCTACCCTTTCGCGAAGCTCCTGCATTCCGAGGTCAATTCTGTTGCAGGCATCAGCGTATTCAAGAAGCTTTTTCGAGGTCTCCGCTTTTAGCTCGGGAGAGATATCCTTTTTATAGCAAAGGCTATGCTCGACGTTTGACCAGGACTCCATTGAGACGGTACGAAGCTGTACCTCCGCCTTGACCAGCTTCTTTTCTCCGACCAAAAATATAGGTATTTCGACGATAAGATGAAGGCTTCTGTATCCGTTTTCCTTGGGATTTTTTATGTAATCCTTGATTGCTACAAGGGTAATGTCGTCCTGATTTATAAGACAGTCGGCAAGCTTATATATATCGTCGATATAGGTACAGATTACCCGTAGTCCCGCTATGTCGTATAAATTTTCCTCGATTGACTGAAGCGTCAGCGGAAAACCACGTCTTATAAGCTTCTCCTGAATACTGTGAGGCGTTTTAAGTCTCGTTCTGATGCTCTCGATAGGATTTCTTTCAAAGCTTATGGAGAATTGCTCGTTAAGTACGCGGAATTTCGTTTCTATTTCAAGTATCGCACAACGGTAATAGCTCATAAGCCCGTGTGCGTTTTCTATCATTTCTCTTATTTCTTCCTCTGTTTTGGAATCAAATACGGTTTTTAACTGTTCTTTAATTTCTGTTTTCATTTTTTTGCCCTCCGTATATATTCTACGGCATTTCGTTTGTTTCGTCAATAGAGTTCACGGTATATTTGCTAAAAGTTTAATTCACGGACTTGTATCACGGGCTTTTATTGACAAGAGGTAATATTTCTGTACAACGCTAAAAACGGCTTCGGAGCAATCCGAAGCCGTTTTGTTTTTAAATAAAATCGTAATTTGAGGTGAGGAATTTATAGCTCTTGCCGAGTGCATCAATGGGATTATCGTCTCCGCAGATATCCTCCTCAACCATAGCCCAACGAGCCTTATCGGACACTGCAACGATTGCATCCCAATCAAGTGTTCCGTTTCCTACGTCGGTATAGGTTACAGTATTATTAGCATTGACCTTCATATCCTTGTAGTGAAGAACGGATACACGGTCTCCAAGCTCGGTTATAATCTTTACGGGATTCTTTCCTGCAAACGAGAGCCAATAAACGTCAAGCACGAACTTGAAGTTACCCTTTTCAAGAATTCTGTCAAAAAGGGTCTGACCGTTTTCGAGCTTTGCGAACTCAAATGCGTGGTTGTGGTAAGCAAACTCAATACCCTCAGCGGCAAGTCTTTCGGTAGCGTTGTTAAGAATGCTTATAGCCTTGTCTGCATCCTCAACCTTTCCCTCGGCATAATAAATTCCGGGAAGTCCGCCGAGACCCGCAATATCACACTTGAGCCCCTTATGATACTTTATAAGCTCGTCAAGACCGTTCTCATATTCTCCGAAGGAACGGTGAGTGCAGGCAATCTCAATACCGAGACCGTCGCATATTTCACGGAATCTCTCGGGAGGAAGAATGTCGGGTACACCCGAAAACTGAGCCGACTTATAGCCGAACTCTGCAAGACGGGTCATGGTAGCAATAAAATCCTCTTCGGTCTTAACGAAATCACGTACTGTGTAAAGCTGTGCGCCTATTCTCTTATCCATAATAATTCTCCTTAATACGTTCCCTTAGTATCGGCAACCTGAGCCTTGACGTTGGTCTTGGGCTTAGAGGTTGCAATCTTTTCGCGAAGATACTTTTCAAATTCGTCGTGAGGGAAGTTCTTGACGTCAACCCAAACGTTGCCCTTCCAGGTGGAAAGGTGGCAAGCGTTGGAAATGGTCATTTCGTTGATGCCCTCAAAGCCGCAAGCAAGCGACGGCTGTCTGTTTTCAAGACAAGCAAGAGCGAAGTCCTGCATAATACCTGCGTGACCCGAGCCGTAAATAGCCTCGTTAAGCTCAAGTGTTTCAGCAACCGCGGGTGCTCCAAAGGCTCCCGTATGCGTCCTATCAAATTCGGGCTCTGAAACTCCGAGCTTGTTGAAAATTATCTTGTTGTTTTCAACGATAATTCTACCCATATCGCAGGCTACCTCAAGTCTGTTAGTACCGGGAGCCTCTGCGGTGGAGGTAATATAGGTTACCGTCATTCCGTCGTCGTATTCCCAGAAAAGAGTTGCCTCATCCTCAACCTCAAGGTCACGGTACTTTCCGAAGTAAAGATGTGACATAATGCGAGAGGGCATACCGAATATCCACTGCATAAGGTCAAGCTGATGAGGATTCTGATTGATGAGAGCTCCGCCGCCCTCCGTTGCCCAGGTGGAACGCCATGCGCCGCTGTTGTGGTACGAGGTGGAGCGATACCAATCGGTAATAGTCCACTGCACTCTCTTGATGCGTCCGAGCTCACCCGACTTTATCATTTCACGGAGCTTGGTATAAGCGGGGCTTGTTCTCTGATTGAACATAAGACCGAAGGTCTTGCCCGACTTCTTTGCAACCTCGTTCATATGAAGAACGTCGTTTGTGTAAACTGCCGCAGGCTTTTCAACGAGTACGTTAAGACCTGCTTCAAAGCCCTTTACTGCAATCTTTACGTGATCGTAGTGAGGAACGGAAACCATAAGAGCGTCAGCAAGACCGCTCTCGATAACCTCGTCAACGTTTGCGAAAACGGGTACGTTCGGAAAAAGCTCCTTGAGAGCCTCGCGTCTTTCGGCAGAAATGTCGCAAAGACAAGCAAGCTCTCCGTTTTCAACCTTGCCCTCAAGCAAATTCTTTGCGTGAGTAGTGCCCATATTACCGACACCGATAATGGCAAATTTAATTTTGTTCATAGTTAAATCCTTTCCAATATATTAATAAGTGTATTGTGTGCGAGTGCAAAGGTCTTGGCACTTGCCTTTTCAAGCTTCATCATATCGTCACTCTTTTCGAGAGCACGAAGTCCTGCAAACGTGCCAAGATGTGGCTCAAGGCTCAAAAATCCGTCATAGCCCGATGCCTTAAGCTTTTTCAGTACCGCTTCAACCTCGCCTGCGCCTTCGCCTGCGGGAACGACGGTATTGTTGCGGTCGGAATCCTTAATGTGCATATACACAACATAATCTTTGAGCATATCAAATGCCGCAGAAACGCTTTCGACACCGCACTGAACGAAGTTTGCAGGGTCGAATACCGCACGAAGATTCGGTGAATTGACCGCCTTGAGAACGTCAAGACAGCGCTCGGGAGTATCTCCGTAAATATCCTTCTCGTTTTCGTGGAGGAGAATAACCCCCTCTGCTTTAGCACATTCGGTCATTCTTGCCATCTGCTCAAGAACCTTGTCGCGATATTTTTCCTGCTGACCTTCGGGTATATAAAAGCTGAAAATTCTCATAAATCCAACGTCAAGCGAGTGAGAAATATCACATACTCTCTTGAGAAGCTCGAGATGTGCCTCAAAGTCATCCTCGATACCTATCTTGCCGATGGGCGAACCGATTGAAGAAGCCTTGATATTATATTCCTTCATTTTTTCGACAAGATTTTTCACCTCATCATCGTTGAGGGTTGAAATATTCTTTCCATTTATTCCTCTCGGTTCAAAATAACCGATTCTGAGGTCGTTAAGTGTTTGAAATTGCAGGTCAATATTCTCGTCTATTTCATCAGAAAAGCCTGATATAGTAAAAGCCATACACATACCTCCCTATTTTATATCAACAGTATAACACATTTTTTCGAATTTCGCATTATATATTTTAGCATAAATATTGAAAATATTGCTGTTGTATGATAAAATACAATAAATACAAGCAAAGGAGAATTGCCGTGTACGACAGATACAACGCAGACGATTTCTGGCTTTCAACAGGCATAACAGAGGAAAAGACAAATCAATACGTATTACACAATCACGAAAACGTTTGTGAAATACTTTTCTTCCTTCAGGGCAACTCCTCATTCGTAGTAGAGGGAAGTGAATATCCGCTTTCAAGTGAGGATTTTATAATTGCAAGGCACGATGAAATGCACAGAGTGGTGCATAACGCTCCCTGCACCTACGAGCGTGTAATAATAAATTTTGACATAGCCTTTTTTGAAAACAACGGATGCCAGGAATATGCCGCGGCATTTTTCGACAGACCTGCGGGCAGCGGAAATCTTTTCCGAGCCGAAAACTCAAGGCGCGCCGTAGACGCTCTTCACCGACTCACCTTATATATTAAGGAAAAAGCTCCCGAAACGCTGGTGAGAGGAGTGCTCTGCGAGGTGCTGAGGTGTATCTCAAAGCGCAAGGAGGCAACAGAGGGCACGGCTTCCTCGGTGAGACTGCGTGAAATAATACTTTACATAAACGAAAACCTGTCAGGAGACCTGTCCCTTGAATCCATTTCGTCAAATTTTTTCATAAGCAAATACCACCTCTGCCGTCTTTTCAAAACTCAGACGGGTATGACGGTCGGACAGTACGTTACAGCCAAGCGTCTTCTCAAGGCCGACGAGCTTCATTCCTCTGGAATGTCTCTGACCGATGCGGCGATTGCCTCAGGCTTTAACGATTACTCGGCATATTGGCACGCAAGCAGAAAGCAGAATGTAAAAAAAGTGCTTGAAAAAAACTGATTTTGTCATAATATTGCTAACTTGAATAACACCTATTGACTTCAAAAAGTTACCGTTATATAATCATAAAAATTTGTTTTGGAGGCTACTATGGGATTTTCAACCAACTTCATAAAGGCAACGCGTGAGTATAACGATTTCGACAATTTCGTGCCCGCACCGTATTTCAGAAAAAGCATCTGCTTTGAGGAAAAAGGCACTCTTACCTTAACCGTTGCGGTATGTGGATTTTACGAGCTTTACTTCAACGGACAAAAAATAACCAAGGGCAGACTTGCGCCC
>JAFYTG010000033.1 GCA_017558945.1 Clostridia bacterium | reverse complement strand
GTGCCCGACGAAAACGTGGTTATCCGTCTTGCCTGCGACCATTCGGATATGGCACACGGTTTTGTTTATCCTTCAAATAAGGCGTATTTTGAAAAGCTTAAGACCTGGTCCGAGCTGTGCTCCAAGAAGGGTGCGGAGCTTCAGATATGGCAATACGCCTTCAACCTTCAGTTAAACTATCCTCTTCCGCTCGTTTACGGTATGCAAAGCTTTATGCAGACCTACCGTGACTACGGGGTCAAGGGCTTGTTTATGGAGATTGAAAAATCGAGAAGCGACTGTCACGAGCTTAACGTGTACGTGACCACTCATCTTCTTGAAAATCCCGACTGCGACGTTGAAGCGCTCGTTGACGATTTTGCAAGCCGTTATTACGGAAAGGCGGGTCCGTACGTTAAAGAATATCTTGACGTTTTGCGTGACGCTATGTCACGAAACGTCGTTCACGTTTTTTGCTGCTGTGAGGACAGCCCGTTTAACTATCTTGACGCAAGGGCTATGATTGACGGTACTGCCGCACTTGATAAGGCGAGTGAGGTGCTTGGAGACGAGGCACCTTACAGAGACCGTCTCAACTGGCTTCGCAAGACCTTTGACGGCGTTATGCTCAACCGCTACTTCGACTTCAAGCGTCAGGCGGAGGCAATGGGTGAAAGGTTCGAGTACGACCGCACCGCTATAAAGAAGCGTATCGTTGAGGCTTGGGATATAAAGGATACGACAGATTCATCCGCTTACTCCGATGCGAGAAATACACCTCGCGATAGCGAGATAGAATACTATACGAGCCTTCCCGATGAGGAGGCGGTGCTTGATATTCCGGAGCAATTCAAGGATATTGCCCCCGAAAGAATCTATCAGTTTGCTATGGCGGGAATCACGAAGATGGCGGATAAGCGTCTCAGACCCGTTTTCGGCTTCTATCCCGAGGAGGACGAGGAGACGGTAGCCTCTCCCGTGCTTAAAATAAGCTACGACCAATGCAAAGGCTCACAGAGAGACTTTATTATGACCGCAACATCGAAAAACGCCGAAAAGCCCAAGGCAATATGCTTCAGACTTACTCAGAATGACGAAACGGTGGAGGAGCTTAAGCTATACCGAGAGGACTTTGTTCAGGGTGGCTATCATATTTATAAGGTGGGCACCGTCAAGGACCTTAAGAATAATCCCGACACCTGTCTTGTAGGCTACGATTACGGCTTTCTTTCGATAAATATATGCGGAATTTCATCGGTGTTCCCGATGAACGAGTGTGACGTTTATCTTTCAATGAAGCCCCGTGGCGAGCTTTACGGCGGTAGTGCGGAGGAGGAAAACGCAATACTCATTGACCGCTTGATAATAGTTAAAGGATAACAGAAAGGCGTACCGTATGAAATTTTTTCACGTTTACAATGAAAGATGCTATGAGGGACTCGTCAAAAACAATCTTATAAACGAGGACACCGGCTTTAAGATACAGCACAGCTTTGCAATGCCGAGTGAGTATAAATTCAACTCTATTGCGGCAAAGGGCACAAGGCTTCATTCTATGATAAAAAACGATAGGATTCCGTTTTACGTTGACAGAATAACGGGTGGAATCACCTATCACAAGTATGCCTTTGACCCCGAGCTTATCCGAGAATATGAAGCCATTCTCGGCAATTGGTTTCTCGGATTTCAGCTTCACGAAAGTGCAAGCAATATCACTGGGAGCGATTGGCCTGCCATACTGAGCGCTATGGGTAGTGAAGGGCCTTACGACCTCTCGGAGCTTAAGGAAAGGCTTGCCAGCCCTTTTGCCGTCACGCCCGACGGTGAAAGGCTTCACTCTCTTTCACACGGCGACCCCGAGTATTACGCTCCTCTCCGCTTTCCTCATTCTCCCGAGGAATTTATGGAGCAGGTTGTCAAAAACTACACGATGAGAATGGAAGAGACGCTTGGAAACCTACTTCCCTGCGACAGCTATTATTTACTTTCAAGGCTTCACAACAAGATGGGTATGAAAACCTTTATGCCCGAGGTCGGTTGGCAGATTGCGGATATGAGAGTTGCGGTCGCCTTGGCACGTGCTACGGCAAAGCACTCGGGAAAGACCTGGGGCACTTACTACGAAACCTGGCTGTACGACTTAACAGCTGCAAGTGCCTCTATGCCCTGCTACAACGACGACCCGTCAAACGAGTGGTATCTTACCCAAGAGCTTCACCCCGACGATTTTACGGGACATGGCTCTGCAGGAGGTAGCTCAAGGCGTTTGCAGAAGCGTATTTACTACTTCTCGCTTATGAGCGGTGCGGATTATTTTGCGGAGGAATGGGGGCTTAATTGCTCGTATACCGATATGAACACCTTCGAGCTTTCGGAATACGGCTTGGCAAAGAAGGAGTTTATAGAATTTGCAAGAGGGCATAAGACCGTAAAGGCGCATACTCCCTTTGCCATTGTTCTTCCGACGGAATATTATTGCGTGCGCGTACACAATCCATTCAGAATACACGGACTCGGTGAACACAGAAGCACCTATATGACCTTCCCCATAACCGATTCGCAAATGCGTTTTAACGCTCACGTTGAGGATGTTTTGAAGCTTATATACGGCAGATTCGGTGACGCCTTCGGTAACGAGGGTCACGTTATCACCAACTCACGCTTCGGTGACCTGTTTGATATAATCTACGCTGATGCGGGGGATGAGGTATTTTCAAAATACGAAATGCTCATTGATGCATCTCCCGACGGCACTTTTGCAAATAGTCACGGCAAGCGCTTCAGAATTCTGACGAGTGAGGATTTTGACAGACTTGAGAGGGATATACACCTTGCATCAAGGGAAATTCTTCCCGTTTGGGTAGATTCACTTCATTGGCTTATTTCAACCGACGATGAAGGACGAAGATATCTTTCGATTTTCAACAACGAGGGCAATTTCCGTGCCCGTCCCGTTGGAGATACGGTTGACAAAAATGCCGACAGAAGCGTTAAGGTGACCTTCAAGGAGGAGGCTGAGCTTAAGCCCGTAATGCTTTCCTCAAGCGAAATAAAAATACGCAGATTTGACAAGTATTCCTATTCGGTTGATATGCCCGCAACCGAATTTGCAATATTCGAGATCTGATCACCCGACGACAAAAAGGACGGGGAGCACAAAAGCTCTCCGTCCTCGTTTTGTATATTCAAACCGAAATGCCCGCGCGATATTCCGACGGGGATACACCTACGGTTTTTTTGAACGCCTTGCTGAAGTGGTATATATCCGAGAAATGAAGCTCACGGGCAATCTCACCGATTGAAAGATTGTCGAGAAGGAGCATCTGCTTCGCCTTTTCAATGCGGTGCTTCTGTCGGAAGTCCATCGGATTATAACCGCTGTATTCCTTGAAAAGCCGTCTGAAATATCCTTCACTGACGCCGCATATATGCGCAATTTCCTCCATACTCAAATCCGAATCGTTTTCCAACAAATCAATTCCTCGGCGTATATAAGCGTAGCGGGTTTTTATAATTCCCTTGTGAGCCTTTTTACAAATGAAGGCGAAAATTCTGTATATCTCCGAGTTGATGAGAGGGAGGCAGGCAATGTTCTTTTTGCACTCCTCGGCGGTGCTTTCAATAGCCATAGCCATAGAGATGTCAACGTCGGTTATGCAAAGAACGGGGGAGAAGGCGGGCGCTATATCCTCACCCGAGGCATCCTTTAGCTGAAAGTGTAAAACGAATGTGTCGGCACGGTCGGGTGCGGTGTCATAAAAATCGACGGTGTACTCGATATCCTTGGACATATAGGTCATTTGGTTTAGTCCTACCTCAAGCACGTTTCCGCTTTTATCCGTGATTTTTCCGCGGCAGTTTTTGAACCAGAGAAGAGTGTGAGAGGGCTTAGGCTTTCCAATGCAGGAGTAGACGTTCTGACGGTCGTACCAATTCTGCGCCTTGACTATCGTTTCGCTTATAAAAAAATCCGTGTGAAAAAGCTCGTTGAAAGGGATTTGTTTCATTATTTCGCCTCCGACGTGATTTAAGTGTAATCATTGTATCACAAATAATTCAAAATTGGAACGTTTTTTACAAAAAAAGAATTGATAATGCCATTTAATTATTAGTTTGTATAGATATAATTGATAATATAGGGGTGTTTGCTTTGATGCTTTTTAACAAATGCCTCGATAAGAAAGTTAAAATTTATAAAAAATACAAACGCAAAAGGAGACGAAAAGAATGAACTATCAGATGAATAAGTTTCTTTTCTCTATGATACTGACCGAGCTTGAGGATGCGGTCGGTAAGGAGAATTGCTCAACGAGAGCCATTGACAAGGTGACTCACAGCGTTGACTATTATTGGCTGTCACGTATGTGGGCAGACCGAGGTGAGCGTATGCCCGAGGCAGACTTTGTAGTATGCCCTCAGGATGCGACCGAGGTTTCCAAGGTTGTAAAGATTGCAAACTATTATAAGATTCCCGTTACCACCTGGGGTGCGGGCGGCGGTACTCAGGGCGGTGCTATTCCCGTTTGCGGAGGTATCGTGCTTGACACCAAGCGTATGAACAAGATATACGAGGTCAACACCGAGGGAATGTACATAGAGTGCGGTACGGGTGCAATTTACAAGCACATCGAATGGGCGGCAAACGAGGTAGGAAAGGCAACAATGCATTATCCCTCCTCACTTACCTGCTCCACCGTAGGAGGCTTCCTTGCTCACAGAGGTATAGGCGTTTGCTCAACCAAGTACGGCAAGATTGACGATATGGTGCTTCAGATGGAGGTCGTTCTTCCCAACGGTGATATCATCAACACTGCATCCGCTCCCAAGCATGCGGCAGGTCCTGACCTCAACCAGATATTTATCGGCTCCGAGGGTACTCTCGGTATCATCACCAAGGCGCAGATAAGAATCTTCGATCAGCCCGAGGAGCGTCGCTTCCGCGGATTTCTTTTCCAGGATATGCACGGTGCGTTTCAGGCAAGCCGTGAGCTTCTTCAGAAGTTCAAGCCCTCTGTTATGCGCTTGTACGACGAGGCGGAGACCGCTTCTCTTATCAAGAAGATAGTAGGCGTTGAGCGTCCCGGTGCGTTTATGAATATTGCCATTGAGGGCGTTCGTGAGCTTGTCGAGGTTGAGGAAAAGATTCTTCTCGAAACCTTTGCAAAATACGGTGCAGAGGACCTCGGCTCCGAGTACGGCGAAAAGTGGTGGAAGGAAAAGATAACCTTCTTCTATCCCGGTCATATGATGGATATTCCTCAGATGTTCGGAACTATGGATACCATTGCTCCCTACGGAAAGATTGAGGAGATTTATTGGGCAATGAAGGAGGCAATTGAGTCAAACTTCCCTCAGGCAAAGTTTATCGCTCACTTCTCTCATTGGTATGAGTGGGGCTCTATGATATACGACAGATTTATCATCGAGGGCAAGGACGTGCCCGAGGATCCCGTTGAGGCTCTCCGTCTGCATCAGTCGGTATGGACCTGCGGTGTCCGTGCGGCTCTGGCTCACGGCGGTGTTGTTAACGATCACCATGGTGTCGGAATTAAGCTCGGTCGTCTTATGAAGGAGCAGTACGGCCCCGCTATGCAGGTGTTCGAGGGACTCAAGAAGCAGCTTGACCCCAACGGAATTATGAACCCCTTCAAGCTTGGTTTATAAAGGAGGATGCAGAATATGAATATGTCGGAAAAATCAAAAGCACACGTTGACTCTTGTCGTTTTTGCTGGATGTGTCATCATATATGCCCGATAGGAAACGCTACGGGTCAGGAGAGAAATACCGCCCGTGCAAGAGCGCTCGGTATATCAATGGTTAACAGAGAGTCAATCGACCTCTCGGAGATTATGGATAATATTTACGAGTGTGCCACCTGCGGTGCGTGTGTGCACGAATGTGTAACGGGATGGGACCCCGTAATGTTTACAAAGGAAACCCGTCTTCATGCGGCTCTTGAGGATAAGCTTCCCGAATATATCAACAAAATGCTTGACTCGGCTCTCGAGCTCGGTAACCCCTACGGTAAGAGCGAGCTTGACGGAGCGCTTGCCGATGCAATTGCAACACACTCTGACAAGACGGATATGCTTTTCTGCCTCGGTACTGATGCGAGATATATGGCAAGCGGTGAGGCAATCAGAGCTATCAAGGTAATGGAAAAGGTGGGCGCGCCCTTTACCGTTCTTGCAGACGAGCCTGCAAGCGGTGCTCAGCTTGACTTCCTTATCGGCGGAGCGGAGGAGACCAAGGAGCAGATGCTCCGCGCGGCAGAGGTAATGAACGGCTACAAGACCGTCGTTATATACGACCCGAACGATGCAAAGGCTGTAATGCAGACCTACAAGGAGTACGGAGCCGAGGTAAAGGCAAGCGTTATGACCTACACCTCCTATCTTGCAGAGGCTGTCGAGAGCGGTAAGCTTGCTCTTGATAAGACCGATAAGACGGTCGTAATTCAGGACCCCTATCAGCTTTCCCGTGACCTCGGTGAGAGTGATGCGATACGCACCGTTGCAGGTGCTCTTGCAGGCGTTGAGGAAATGCTTTGCAACCGTGACCAGACCGCTTGGGCAGGTAATATCCTTATGGCTTGTTATATGCCCGAAATTATCAAGAAGGTTGCCGCAAGACGCATCTTCAACGCCAAGAGTGTCGGAGCCAAGGCTATGCTTACGGCAAGCGTTTCGGAATACGTGGCGCTTCGCAGTGTTGAGCAGAATGACGTTGAAATTCTGTCCCTTGAGGACTTGATTTTGGGAGAGTGATAAAATGCTGGTAAATATTCAGGAAATCATCGCAATGGCGGATAAGGGCAACTACTGTATCCCTGCGTTCAATACCTACAATCTCGAGACGGTTATGGGTGTTATAAAGGCGGCGGAGGAGGAGAGAGCCCCCGTAATTATTCAGGTCTACCCACGTCTCTTCAAGGAGGAGGTAGGCTATTACCTCGCTCCCGTAATATTAGCGGCTGCCGAAAAGGCAACCGTGCCCGTATGCTTCCACCTTGACCACGGCTCCTCCGACGTTGAGGTGACCCGTGCACTCAGATGGGGAGCAAGCGGAATTATGCTTGACGGCTCGGCTAATTCCTTTGAGGAAAACGTCGAAATGACACGCCGTACCGTTGAGACCTGCGGTTATCTCGGCATCGGTGTCGAGGGTGAGCTTGGTCACGTCGGAAGCGTAAACGACGACGCTATGGAGGAGTATACCGACCCCGATGAAGCGGCGGAATTCGTACGTCTTACGGGTGTTTGCTGTCTTGCAGTGCTTATAGGCAACGCACACGGTCATTATAAGAAAACTCCAAATCTTGATATAGACAGAGTTCGTGCAATTCGCAAGGCAACGGGACTTCCCCTTGTGCTTCACGGCGGCTCGGGAATCCCCGACGATCAGGTTAAGGCTGCAATTAATGCGGGCATCCGCAAAATGAATATAGGAACCGACGTGTGCTGTGCGTTTGCAAAGGGTACTCTTGAGACGCTCAACGACCCCAACCGAAGCATTGCGGTCGATATCTTTATGAAGCGTCCTATCTCGACTGTACAAGAGCTTGCGACGGAAAAGATACGTCTTGTCGGCGCTAACGGAAGGGCGTAATTTATGGGTAGAGTAATCGGAATAGGCGCATGCGTTATGGATACTCTCTTCAGTATCCCGTATTATCCCCCCGAGGATACCAAGCTTCGCGCACTCTCCTCCAAGCAGGCAGGCGGAGGTCCTGCTGCGACGGGTATTGTTGCGGCGGCAAAGCTTGGCGTAAGCACCGCGTTTATGGGTAATCTTTCAGCCGACTCTGTGGGAGATTTTCTCGTAAAGGATTTTGAAAAATACGGAGTCGATACCTCCTTTATAAAGAGGTTTGACGGATACCGTGCGTTTACCTCTGTCGTCTGGCTCGGTAAGGACAGCCGCACCTGTGTGTTTGACAAGGGCGACCTTCCTCCCTTCAGACTTTCGGAGAGTGATGAGAAGGCAATTGCAAGTGCTTCGTTGATTATGGTTGACGGAAACGATATGGATGCGGCGCTTGAAGCCTCTCGCATAGCACGGAATAATAACGTTCCCGTGCTTTACGATTGCGGAGGACTTTACGAGGGAGTTGAAAGGCTTCTCGCACTGACGGATATTATGATTCCGTCAGAGGAGTTTGCACTCGGACATACGGGTAAGTCAGACCCCGAGGACGCCGCAAGAGAGCTGTACGACCGTTACAGCCCTAAAATCGTTGTTGTGACTCAGGGCAAGAGGGGTGGATTTTTGTACGACGGCAAAGGCTTTACGTATTATCCCATCTATCCCGCAGAGGTGGTGGATTCCAACGGCTCGGGCGACGTATTTCACGGCGCTTTTGCCGCAGGAATTATACGAGGCTACGATTTCGAAAAATGCTGTCATTTTGCGAGTGCGGTATCGGCACTTAAATGTATGGGAATCGGAGCACGCGAAAGTGTACCCGATTTCGATACGGTGAAAAAGTATATGAAGGAGAACGGTTATGAACTTTAAAAAATCATATAAAGCCGCAAATGGCTACACACCTATTTGCAAAATAGGAGAATGCTCACTTAAAAAGCTGGAATTCGGTATTATCGAGCTTGAACCGGGTCAAACGATTCCCTTTGATACCGAGGATAAGGAAACCGCGTTTATTATGCTTGAGGGTCATTGCAACGTAAGCTTTGACTCGACAAAATGGGAAAATATCGGAAATAGAAAAAACGTTTTTGAAAACCGACGTGCAGAAAGCTTCTATATGCCTATTGAGCAAAGGCTTGAAATTACGGCGCTTGACCATATCAAGATAGCCGTATGTGCAACTCCCGTTGCCGAAAAGACCGAGCCTCAGCTTCTCCGTGAGGACCACGTGGTATTAAAGCTTCTCGGACGTCAGCCCTTTGAAAGAGAGACGAGCTTTATCATCGACGGTAATTCCAACGCAAAGGTTCTTACCATCGGTGAAGCATATTGCACAGAGGGTAACTGGGCAGGCTTTCCTCCTCACAAGCACGACGAGGACAATATGCCCACCGAGTGCATTGCCGAGGAGATATACTATTTCCTCTTTGACCCCGAGCAGGGCTTTGCCGTACAGTGTCTGTACACCGCTGACGGAGAGATAGACGAGGCTTACAGAGTCAAGAACGACGAGCTCGTTGAGTTCCCCAAGGGATATCACACGACCGTTTCAACACCCGGCTATCAGACCTATTTTCTCTGGCTTATGGCAGGAGATTATCAGGGTTTTAACAGAAGCAACGACCCCATACACGATTGGATTAAATAAAAGGAGAATGATTTTATGTTGAGCTATAATGTCAAAATAGGACTTGTTGCAATGAGACGCAACACCACCGACCGTCCTAAAGGAACCTTTTTGACCTGGTATTCCGCCGAGCAAAGAGGTAAAAAATTCGTTGATTACATAGAAAATAACTTTGCAAACGAGAACGTCTCATTCGTTGATAACAAGGGGATCGGATGTGCCGACCTTGTATTTGACGATGCTTCGGCGGCAGAGGTTGTTGAGCGCTTCCAAAATGAAAAGGTTGATGCCGTGATGATTATCAACTGTAACTTCGGTAACGAGGAGGCGGCTGCGGATATCGTCAAGGCTCTTGGAAAGCCTGCACTTTTGTGGGCTCCTCTCGACGATGAATATTACGTGGACGGTATGCGTCCCACAGACTCACAGTGCGGACTCTTCGGCATTTCACGTCAGCTTCAAAGATATCACGTTCCCTTCTCTCATCTGCCCTGCTGCAGAGTAGAGAGCGAGGAGTTCAAGGAGGGCTTTGAACGCTTTACGCGCGTTGCTTGTATGGTCAAGAACTTTACGGGTATGCGTATCGGTCAGATTGGCGCCCGTCCGTCACCCTTCTTCTCGGTCATCTGGAACGAGAGTGAGCTTATGTCCAAGTTCGGTATACGAATCGTTGCGCTCAACTTTGCAATGATTGAGCAGAGAATGAAGGCAGCTCCCGAGCTTTATGCGGACGAGATTGCAGAGTATGAGGAATACTTTACAAAGAATTATGCTCTTGACGAGCTGACACCCAAATATATTAAGTCAATGGCGACTCTTGCCGTCGTATATAAGAATCTTTTCAAGGAGTTCAATCTTGACGTTATAAGTGCTGAGTGCTGGACGGCAACGCCCGTTATGTTTGACGGACTTGCACCCTGTGCGGCATACGGTCTTTTGGGAGACCTCGGATATATGGTTTCCTGCGAAAGTGACGTACACTGTGCGATGACAATGGCTCTTCTCAAATCTGCCACCTTCGGCAAGGGTAAGCCTTTGTTCGGCGAATTTACCGTCCGTCATCCCGAGAACAAAAACGCAGAGCTTCTCTGGCATTGCGGTCCTTTTCCGCTTTCCGAAAAAGATCCCGACAGCAAGGCGAGACTCGTCAATCAGCGTGAATGGTTCAGAGGTCGTAACGGTACTTATACCGTTGCAAGAATCGACCAGGAGGACGGCAACTATATGATACTTCCTCTTCTCTGCAACACTACGAAGGGACCCGAGACACACGGAACGTATATCTGGGGCGAGTTTGATAATCTCCAGGCGGTTGAGGACAGACTTATAGACGGACCGTATATTCATCACTTTGTGGAGATTCTCGGTGATTATACCGAGGAGATAAAGGAATTCTGTAAGTATTTCCCCAACCTTAAGGTAGACGGCTCTATTAAGGCGTAACGCGAAAAAAGAGGTCTTATATGAAATATTTGCTGGGAATTGATTTCGGAGGAGGAGCGTCAAAGGCGACGCTTCTCTCCGAAAAGGGCGATATAAAGGCGGAAAATACCGTCGAGTATCCAACCCTTTACCCTGAAAACGGTGCTTGCGAGCAAAATCCTGATGATTGGATTGCGGCGCTGTGTGAAAACTGCCGTGCCATTCTTGACAAGAGCGGAATTGCGCCCGAGGATATTTTGGCAGTTGCGCTTGACTCGGCAACTCATACCTCTCTTGTCTGTGACGGTGATTTCAAGCCTCTGCGACCTGCAATGCATTGGACGGACAGCCGTAGCCGTCAGGAAGCACAGAAGCTTCGAGAGAACTACGGAGAGGAAATATTTTCCAAAACCTTTCACCGTCCCGACACGATATGGACTCTGCCTCAGCTCGTATGGCTCAAGAATCACGAGCCCAAGCTTTTTGATGAGGTCAGATACGTATTTTTTGAGAAGGACTATATCCGATACTTTTTGACGGGTGTCTTTTGTACCGACTATATCGAGGCAGAGGGAAGTATGCTCTTTGACTGTAACCGTATGGAGTGGGACAGAGAGCTTTGCGCTCTTGCAGGGATAACCCCCGAAATGCTTCCTCCGATAAAGAATCCTCTTGACGTTATCGGTGCGGTAGGCTCAAGGGCATCGGGTCTTACGGGGCTTCGTGAGGGCACTCCAGTAATATGCGGTACGACCGACACGGTTATGGAGGTGTTTGCCTCGGGTGCGGTTGAAAAGGGGGATATTACCGTAAAGCTTGCGACCGCAGGTAGAATATGCGTTATAACCGATAAGCCCTATCCCGACAGACATCTTGTGAATTATTCTCATATTGCCGAAGGACTCTGGTATCCGGGTACGGCAACCAAGGCAGCGGCATCAAGCTACCGATGGTTTCGTGATACCTTCGGCGGAGATTACAAGGAGCTTGACCGTATGGCAGAGGGAGTTGATATCGGATGTGACGGACTTGCGTTTCATCCTTACCTCAACGGTGAGCTTACTCCTTACGCCGATCCGACTCTTTGCGGAAGCTTCGTGGGAATAAGAGCAACTCACGGCAAGGGGCATTTTGCAAGGGCGGTTATGGAGGGTGTCACCCTTTCGCTTCTTGATTGCAAAAAATATCTCGACAGCCTCGGATTTACCTACAAATCGAGGGCAACCCTTATCGGAGGCGGTGCAAAGGGCGGTATCTGGGCACAGATGACCTCCGACGCACTCGGACTTGAGTTGAGAATTACCGAGAGCGCCGATTCCTCATTTGGCTCGGCAATGCTTGCGGGAATCGCAACGGGAGTATTTGCGAATGCCAAGTCTGCCGTTGAGACCTGTGTCAAGGAGACGGGACGGGTAATCCCGAATGATAAAAATACCGAAAGGTATAATGAAATTTTCAAGGAATTCAAAGAAATACACGACGCGTTAGCGCCTATATATCAAAAAAGATAAAGGAGAATTTGCTATGGAACAGAATATTAATCTTATTCCTCCCGAAAAGCTCGGAGAGGGAAGCCCTATAGCACTTGACGTTTGCGACCACGAGGTCGATATGTACTGGAAGGTTGCACTTGAGGTGCTTGAGGTAATTGAGGAGAATAACAGAAAGGGTGAGCCTACCGTAATGGTAGTGCCCTACGGACCCGTAGGTCCTTACGCACGCATTGCGTATCTCGTCAACAAGAATCGTATAAGCCTTAAAAATTGCGTGTTCATCAATATGGACGAGTATCTCAACGAGGACCTTACTTATATTGATTCCAACCATCCTCTTTCCTTCAGAGGCGGTATGGAACGCTCCTTCTACTCAAAGGTTGACGAGGAGCTTAACGTTCTTCCCGAGAACCGTATCTTCCCCGAGCCCGGCAACGAAGGCAGAATTATGGAAATAATTGAAAAATACGGCAAGCTTGATATGGTATTCGGCGGTTGCGGAATCAACGGCCATTATGCATTCAACGAGCCTCCGGAGGCAGACGAAAACGTTTCCGCAGAGGAGTTTGCAAACCGTCCTACCCGTACGCTTAAGATAACCCGTGAAACACGTACCATCAATGCGTTTATGAATTGCGGTGCAAACCTCGAGGCTATTCCCGAGAACTGTATAACGGTCGGTATGAAGGAAATGCTTATGGCAAAAAAGGTTCGTATCTGTATGCCTCGTGACTGGAATGCGGCGGCACTCCGCAAGGTGCTTCACGGTCCCGTGACGGCATTCACTCCTTGCTCGCTTTTCCAGAAGCATCCCGATGCTAAGGTTTACGCATCTGCGGTTGCGACTGCTTGTCCCGTTGCAGAAATAAGAGTATATAACAAATGAGCCTTGTAATAAAAAACGCAAGGGTAGTGCTTGGTCAAGGCGTTACCGAGCCCGTGTCGGTGCTGATACGGGACTCGGTAATTTCAGACCTTGATTATAAGGGAGAGTGCAAGAGCGTTATAGATGCCGAGGGCGGATATCTTATGTCGGGCTTTATCGACCTCCACGTTCACGGAGGAGGCGGTGCCGACTTTATGGACGGTACTCCCGAGGCGTTTGAAACGGCGGTCGCATCACATCTGAAGCACGGAACGACCCTGCTTTATCCCACCGCAATGACGGCATCCGAGGAGGATATCTCGGCTTTTATCGACGCTTATCTCGAATTTAAGAAAAAGACTCCCTACGCTCACCTGACGGGTGGCTTGCACCTTGAAGGACCTTATTTTTCGGGCGCTAATGCCCAGAGCAGCGGAGCACAGAAAAAGGGAAGCATGCGCCTTCCCGACCGTGAGGAGACCGAGAGACATCTTGAGCGGGCTCAAGGAAATATAGTACGCTGGGATGCCGCGGTCGAGCTTGATGGAATCCGTGAGTTTGCAGACCGAATGAATAAGGCGGGAGTCCTTATGGCTATCGCACATTCGGATGCGACGGCTGACGAGGCTGAGAAGGGCTTCGAATGGGGCTTTTCTCACGTCACTCACTTTTATAACGCGGTCAGTAGCCATCGCAAGAGAGAGCAGACGGTATACGGCGGTATAGTTGAGGCAACCTATCTTGACGACGGGGTTACCGTCGAGCTTATAGGAGATGGATGCCATATACCGAGACATGAGCTTTTACTTGCTCTTAAGATAAAGGGCGAGGACGGAGTGTCGGTGATAACCGATGCAACCCGAATTGCAGGCACCGATATGAAGGAGGGCAAGCTCGGAGGCTTGAAAAACGGCAGCGACGTCATTGTTGAGGACGGCGTTGCAAAGCTTCCCGACCGTACCTGCTTTGCAGGTAGTATTGCGACTATGGACAGATGCCTTCGCACCCTTTGTACTCTTTTTGGCTTACCCATAACCACGGCTTCAAGGCTTTTATCTCTGTCTCCCGCCAAGCGAATGGGCGTTTCCGATAAAAAGGGAAGCATTGAAATCGGCAAGGATGCGGACCTCGTTATAGTTGACGAGGCGTTGCAGATTAAAAACGTAATCGTCGGCGGAGAGCTTGCCGTATGAGAGTCGTTGTCTGCGTAAGGCGAGGGCTTGACGGAGAGCTTGGACCGTTTGACTCTGCCGCATATGAGGCGGCATTGCGTATTGAAAACGCCGAGGTCATCCTTCTCAGTATGGGTACGCCCGAGACGGCAGAGCTTTTGAAAAGGCTTACACGCCTCGGTGCAAAATCAGCAGTTTTGTTGAGTGATAAGGCTTTTGCAGGTGCGGATACTCTTGCAACGGCGTATGCCTTGAGCCTTGCGATAAAAAGGCTTAAGCCCGACCTTGTGTTCTGCGGAAGACAGACTACCGTGGGAGATACCGCTCAGACGGGCGTTATGCTATCCTCCCTTGCAGGTCTTGATATTATTACGAACGCAATGAGCGTTGAGAGTGTTGACGTTGAGAAAATCGTCTGTGAAACGAGAGACGAGGGCGTGTGCGAGGCAAGGCTTCCCGCACTCGTTACCCTTGAGAGAATTTACACCTTACGCCTTCCGAGACTTCGTTCAAGGGAAGGCTGCGTTGAGGTGTGGTCTGCCGAGGATATAGGCGCAGATATAGAAAGATGCGGACTTCACGGCTCACCGACAAGGGTTGTCGAGACCCACGAAAATGAGAGCGGTAAGCGTAAATGCCGTTTTATTTCTCCCGACGGATTTATGAGCGCCATAAAGGAAGGGCTTGAAAAAAAGCAGATATCTTCATCACGGAGCGTGTCGGATAAACGTCTTTCACGGGTTTGCATCGTGGGAGACTCACCCTTGGAATATGCCGAGAGCGTGAGTGACGATATTATCCGTATTGAGCTTACAAGCGCTGAGGATATAGCCGAGAAAATATCTCAAATCAAGCCGAATGCGGTTTTATGGGGAAGTGACAGCCGTTCAAAGCGAGTGGCATCACAGACCGCCGTTTTGCTTGACGTGGGACTTTGTGCCGACTGCACCTCTCTTGAAACCGACGGAAGTGAGCTTTTTATGGTACGCCCCGCTCTTTCGGGAACGACCATTGCGAAGATTCGCTCAACCCGTTATCCCGCAATGGCAACCGTGAGGACCTCGACTGATACGAGTGACGTGGTCCTCGGAATAGGCTACGGTGCAAGGGATAGCGTTGAGGAGCTGAAGGCACTTGCCGAAAAAATCGGTGCTGACGTTTCGGCATCCCGTATGTGCGTTGACCACGGAATTATGGAATATGAAAAGCAGGTCGGTCTTACGGGTAAGACGGTTGCTCCGTCCGTTTATATTGCCGTCGGAATTTCGGGTGCGGTGCATCATATCGCAGGTATGAAGTATTCGGGCACGGTAATTGCGGTAAATCCCGATAAGAATGCGCCCATTTTCGATTATGCAGATTACGGAATTTTGGCAAGCGCAGATGAGCTTCTGAAGAAATAAATATAGCTTTTTAAATAAAAATCGCATCGGAAAAACCGATGCGATTTTGTTTTGTTAAGCTATTTATTAAGGTTATTTATCGGGCTATACTAAGCTTAAAGCTTTTCGATTATCAAGCCCTTGCCCTTGTTGAAGACGGTGCCCTGCTCGTCGTAATAAACGTTATAGGTTTCCTTGCGGAAGGTGAGGTTTTCAAGCTTGAACCATTCCCAGATGCCCTTGATTTTCGGGTTTACCGAAAGGGTATCGCCCTTAATATCCACTCCGCAAAGACCGCGTATCACAAGGTCGATAAAGGTTGAATGGTTATAGTCTCTGCCTCTGTTCTGACCTCCCGTGAGCTTATAACCGCTCCTTGCCACCTCTCGCACGTTCCAATAAAGCTCGTAGGGCTTCATTACCTCGTCGATGAAATTTATCCTTTGACCGTTCTCAATCGAGTAGTGCATTTCGGCGTATTTTTTGATATAGCCGTATAAATCCCTTTCGGTAACGGTGCTTTGAGAGTAATTGTTCAAAAGCTCGATAACGGCGTTTATGGTGTAGCTTGTGGCGTAGGGCCAAACGTTGCCGTTCCAGGTGCAAGCCTTTTCCTGATAGAAGAGGAAGCGGGGATGGGAAATATCGGCGGTGGTAAAGCCCATAGGAGCGTTGAATACCTTATCGTTCTTCAAAAGCTCAAAGCATTTCTCACGGTTTTCTGACGGCAGATTGAAAGCCCACGGGATATATCCCATAAGCTCTCGGGCATTACATTCCTCGGGAATATCACGGCAGTCTATCTGACTGTCAAAGCACTCGTCTGCGGGATGAACAGCCTTGAAAAATTCTCCGTCCCAAAGCTTTTCCTCGACCCTTTTCTGAATCTCGGAAGCCTTCTCAAGATAGAGAGCCTCCTTTTCCTTGTCACCTGTCATTTTAAAAATTCTTGAAAGGGCTACTGCATCACCGTACATACAGGAATTAAGGAGAGGGCGGAGTCCCTTGAGGCGTGTCATATCGGCTCTGTTACCGCTTATGGTAAATTCCGTGCCCTCACGGTCGTCAATCGACCAGTAAAGACCGTTGGGAGTCAAGTGTCTTTCCTCCCACCCCCTGAAATACTCTTCAAACGCTTCTGCATTGTCGGTCAGAAATTTTTCGTTTGCCGTCACCCTGCAAAAATTGTACATTGCCGTAAGCGCGGGCGTGTGATAGGCATAGGGAGAGCCCTCGCCAATCAAAAAGAATTTAATATAGTCAAGAAGCTTATCCGAGCATTTAAGCCATCGGAATTCGTTTAAGTGATGAGTAAGTGCGGCGTTTATTGTGTTATGCTTACCTGCCCACGACAGATGTATTTTCGTTAAAAATTCACTTAAGAGAAAGCCGTCCTCGGTCTCCATTATATGCTTTCTCATAGTCCAGGTACGGAATGCAAAGGTCTCCTCAATCGTTTGGTCGGGACAGTAAAGCCTCGGCGCATTATCAAGCAAAAACTCCTCGGCATGAGCGTTGTCTATATACTGAACGACCTCTTCCTCGTCGTTTTTGTTAAAGCGTTTGAAATATTCACTGTATTGCATAGAAAGACTCCTTGTAAATGATGAGTAAAGTATATCATTTACAAGGAGTTTTGTCAATTTTATTTCTGCTTGTATTCAAAGATTGTACAGCTGCGCTTTTGGGGAAGACTTACCCTTATTGTACCGCTTCCGTCAAAGCTTGAGCCGTTGTCAAGGCTCTTGAAGGTGAAGGCGTTGTAGCAATCAACACCCTTGAGCGTAACGTTGACCGCATCAAAGGGAGACTCACTTCGGCGGAACGCCATAAGTATACCGCTTTGAGTGTCGGGGTCATGATATTGCCATATAGCCCAGGAGGTCTCGTCAAATTTGACCGAGCCGTGATTGTAAAAGTCGCAGGAGAAGTATTTGCGGATGCTTCTGTACTCGTCGGTTATAAGCCTTGCCCACTTGAAATCCTCCTCGTCCATTGACTGAAATATGGTGTTGTAAAATGCAGCTCCCCAACTTGCCGAATAGGAGCTTCGGATAGCGTAGGTGTCGGATTTCGTTTTACTGGTGCATCCGTTGTAGGGGAGATAGCAGGAGATATTTGCGTTATGAGTCTGAAGCACCTCGGAGTTTTCGTTGAAGTTGCATTGATAGTCACTTCTGAAGAAGGGAATTGAACGCTTGAGAGTCTCGATATCAATTCGTCTTCCGCCCGACGAGCAATTGTCGATAAGCAGGTGAGGGTACTTTTCAAGTATCGTGTCCCAAACCTCATACATACCCGTGATATGCTTGATTTCGCTGATGCCTCGTCGGTTTTCGGTGTCGTTTTTCTTAAAATAATCGGTGAGCATAGCGTTGGCATCCTGACGGTAGCAGGAGAGGTCAAGACCTTCAACGTAGTCGCACAGAAGCTTTATGATATAAGCGCGTGCTTCGGGATTTCCGTAATTCAGAATTGCCTGATTGTTGTCCGTAAGTCTTATAAACCACTCGGGATGAGCATTAATAATACTTGTGCCGACGATTGCACGCTCGGGCTCAAGCCATAGCATAAGCCTCATACCTGCATCCTTTGCCGCCCTTGCAACCTCTCGGAGTCCGTCGGGATGAACTTGGGTATTCGGCTCCCAATCACCCGTGTGCATACTCCAGTCACCGCTGAAAGCCTCATCACATTTGGTGCATTGACCGTACCAGCCCGCATCGATCCATACGTCCTCAAACCGTATTCCGTGAGCCTTGTACTCGTTGATACGCTTTATCATCTCGTCACTTGTAATGCCTCCCCAAAGCTCCGTTGCCATAATTCCTTCACGGGTGGCACACGTATTGCTCTTGTGTGAAAAGCAGTTCTTTATAAGTCTGCGGAATTTGTTGTGCTTATCCTCGGTTGAGCTGTATTTCATTACGAGAGTAGAGGTAGTGCGAAGCCTTTCGCCTGCCTCAAGGTAAAAGTGAGTTTCCTTAAGACCGCTCTTCATTCTGACTCCGTTTTCCGCCTTTGAAAACTCGGTTTTCCAATCACCCGTCCAACCGATAGCCGTAATATATCCCGAGCCTTGAGCCGTCACGTCGAAGAAGGGCATCATACCCTCACTTGACCTTCCGCCAACGTTTGCAAAGCGCTTGGTCGGTCTCTTGTCAAGGTATTCGTAATTGAAGCCGTATTCGGTAGCGCTTATCTCATCGTTTTCCCAGTAATACGTTCCCGGTACCATACCCGTCATGGTTATAACGCATACGTTACCCTCTTTGGGAAGATATCCCGCCCTCGGGGGTGTGGGAAGCTCCAACGGAAGAAGGGTGTCGCAATCCCATATATCCGAGAAAATCTGCGAGGGTGTATCACTCGCATTTTCAAAATAAATTACCCACTCGGTAGCATCGTATTTCTTGTATATACGCTCCTCCACCTTGACGGATACGCCGTTTTCAAGCTGGTATACCGCACCGCTCTTTACCTCAAGCGTAAAGCTTTTGTCTCCGTAATTAAAGCTGAAATTCATATTTACTCCTCCGTTAAATTGTTAAGTCCGAAATGTCTGAATACCTCGTCATTCGTGCCGTAAAAAATATCGTCTCTGCCCGAGATAAGCTCGCAGAAGCGTTCAAAATCCGTCCATACGCTCTCGTCAACGTCAAGCTCATAGCTGTGACCCCAGATATAAAAAAGCTTGGGCACGTCTGCTTCGAGTGACAGAAATTCCCGTGCAAGCCATTCTCTCACGCTTATCTCTCCGTGGGATATGGTGGGGTCAAGAAGCATAAGGCTTTTCGGTAGCTCAAAGGAACGGGTGGATTTTACCGTCCGTCCGTAATAGAGGCTTGTATTATTTTCTATTACGTCGGCAACCCTTTGATTGCAGTATTCACCGACTCCTCCGGGATAGGCAAAGCCGTGTATTTTTTTACCCGTGATGCCTTCAAGAGCCTTGGCGTCCTCACTCATCTGAAAAATGACCTCTTCGTCCGAAAGGGCGGGAAGAATCGGGTGGGTGAGAGAATGGGAGGCGATTTCGTGATTTTTGTAAACCTCGCAAATCTCGTCCCTTGGTATTCTGTGATTGTTGAATACGGCATCGAAGCCGAAAACTCTGCCCGAGTGACTTGTACGCTTGTCAAAAAGTCCCGAATTCAGATTAAACGTTGCTCTCAAGCCGTAGCGATCGAGTATTTCAATAAGTCTTTTATCCTGCTCGACTCCGTCGTCGTAGCTGAAGGTTATAGCTTTATATTTCATTTTTTCTTATGGAACAAGGCATATTGCTATCAGTGACATTATACCACCAATCAAGCCAATAAGCTGTTTTTTTGATAAAGTTTCTTTAAAAAATATTATGGACATTACCGAGCTTAAAATTATTGCGCTTCCGTTTACAAGCGGGAAGAAGAGCTGACTCGGAAGCATTCCCGAAAGCTTCAGGTTTATGTAATTCATCAAAAAGGTACATACACCGCAGATAAGACCGATGAGTACGGTTTTCTTATCAAGCTTAATGCTTTTGTTAAAGCCTCGGTTTCTGATAATGCAGAATATTACGGCACATAAAAAGCTTATGAGAAGAAGATCGCTGACCTCGGATTTGTACTCGGAGGTCTGGTGAAGCTTCTGTAAAACTCCGACCGAGCCTTGAAACAAGAAAGCCAAGGCACAGTATAAAATCCATTGTGCTTGAATTTTTGAGCCCTTGCTTTTTTGCATTGACAGATATATAAAGGCAATCAGTATGAAAACCACACAAAGCTTGAGCGGACTGAATTTTTCTCCAAAAAATATTCCCGAAAGCGTTGGAATTATCATAGACGAGGTGGTCACAAGCAGGGTTATATGCATAGGCCCGCTTGAAAGTGCAAGCATTTTATAAAGGTTACTGAGTGCTGTTACAACTCCGAATATAAGTCCGAGCAGGGCGGTAAAAAGGGAAATGCCTCCGCTTATTGCCAGCGCTCCGAATATCAGCACGCAGACCGAGTATGCGAAAAGGTTGAAAAGATTTATGTGCGACCTTGTTTTGAGCGCAGTCTTGCAGGTGCGGTTGAAGAGACAGTTCTGCGTAACTATTTC